>JACPFG010000126.1 GCA_016183125.1 Deltaproteobacteria bacterium | reverse complement strand
TGCGCGCGCATGCCACGCCACCCCTTCGGGATCGCCCGCCGTAATCGGTGGAAGTAAATTACACCCCACTGCGAGCCGTGACGGGCCAGGAAGACGATCGTCAACCTGATCGCGCGCAAGAGGGTCCGCACGGATAGGCCGGAGGCGTACATAAAGGCAGCACAGAAGAGTGCACTGGCAATCACGTAAGCGCCCGCGGTGTTCAAGTAATGGGCCAGCACGCCGCCTACGATCCCGCCGAGAAGACCGCCGGCCTCGATCGGTTGGCCGGCAAGGTGGACAGAGCGAAAACGGACGTGCAATAGGCCAGCGGCGGCGGCGATCACAACGGCGTATCCGATAGCTTGACGCCAGCTTAAGTGGATCTGCCGACCGATAAACTGTAGCGTGCTCACCAGAAAGAGGATGGCGACTAGTAGATAGGCACTTACACCGAAGATCGTGAAGAGGAGATCGGCTGTGTAGGCGCCAACGAGACCACCTAAGTTATTCACCCCCTGCACATTAGAGGCGACATTTAACGCCGGATCGGCCGGGTCGTAGGAGACGAGACATAGGCCGAAAAATACGCCGAGGGCGAGAAAGAGGATCGCGGATAGCTCCTTTCGGTATTCCCGACGAATCCGCGCCGTTGGTGCCATGCCCCTACTTCTCCTCTCCTAACACCATCAATTTCAACTTGAACCTTGTAGATAAGTGCGGCGAATTATAAGGAGAATTTTTGATTGTGTCAATGTCATTCGCCACGTTGGCATTGGCGCGCTTGTAATTTCTATGGTTTCTTCGTAGCCAGTGCGCTGATGTGGGTGAATGTCCGTCAATTTTGTGCCGATCGGCGTCGGGCCCTTGTCTTCTTGCCTCTGTTTGTCTGGTTATTTCCTTCATCCGTGGGGGCTACAAGTGAGCAATTAATTACCGAGGCCATGCGCGGGGAGCAGCTGATCTTGAATCGCCGCTACGATGAGGCGCTCGACCGCTTCCGGAAATTGGCGGCGGACCATCCGGAATCGCCCACCGGGACATTCGGCGAACTGGCTATCTGGCAGACGAGGATGTTTGAGAATTACGACTTTCGATTTGCCGCGCAATATGATGAGGCCCTTCGACGGCACAAGCCGACCGTTGATCGGGTGATGGCGATGCGCGATCCGACCGACTGGGACCTGTTCGTCTGCGGGGCGAGCCTCGGGATGCAAGGATTTTATCTGGCCCGAACGGGATCATGGCTCAGGGCCCTTGGCGCAAGCGATCGCGCGATGCAGGCCCTTCACAAGCTTCTCTGGCGCAATCCACAATTCGTCGACGCCAAGCTGGGTATTGGGCCCTACGAGTTCTGGCGCTCGGTATTCACGAAGAGCATCAGGTTTCTTCCGTTTTTCCGGGATCAACGGGTGGCGGGGATCGCGAAGGCGGAGGAGGTGGCGCGTGAAGGGCAGTATGCCCGCGAGATGGCACAGGCGAACCTGGGATTTCTCTACGCCGAGGAGAAGCGCTACTCGGAGGCGGCCCACGAGCTAACGGCTATGGTGGCGCGGTATCCCGATAATATCGTGCTCAGGATGCAGCTGGGCCAGATCTATTTAGAGACGAAGGAATATACAAAGGGCGCTGCGGAGTTTAGGCGAATCCTGGCGATAGATCCTGCCATCACCAAGGCCGAATTTTACTTAGGCCTCGCACTGACGCGGGAAGGGAAGGCCACGTCGGAGGCCCGCTCGGCGTTTACGCATTACCTAGCAACGCAACCGGAACGAGATTGGGCCGCCGCGGCAGTCGCCTTGCTTAAACGTTTGGACCAGAGAGATAACCTGCTAAGATGAGGCCTCCATGCGACTGACTGCCTTTGCCCTCAAGTACCACCGCTTCATCGCCTTGCTCACCCTATGTTTCGCCATTGCCGGTGTCTGGGCGTCGACGACCATGCGCCGAGAAGTATGGCCGGCCATCGATCTGGAGACGGTGATCGTAGAGGCGGCCTATCCAGGCGCCGGACCGGAGGAAGTTGAGCGGCTCCTGATCCAGCCGATCGAGAAGGAACTGCGCGTGCTCAACGATCTGAGGCGCGTCACGTCGTTGGCCGTAGAGGGACTGGCTAAGATAACCGTAGAGTTGGAACCGGATGCGCCGCAGAAGGAACAGCTTATCAACGATATCCAGCGGGCGGTCGATCGGGCCGAGGACTTGCCTTTGGATCTGCCAGAGCGCCCACGCGTGCGCGAGGTGAACACTCGCCGGGACCCGGTGATGACGGTGGCGCTGACCGGACTGTCGGAGACAGAGTTGCAGACGATGACCAAGACCCTTGAGTCGCGGTTGCTGACACTTCCTGGGCTGGCGAAGATCGAACGGAGCGGTTGGCGCGATCAAGAGATTCGCGTGGAGATTGAGCCGGCGCGCCTGTCTGCGATGCAGGTGACTCTAGATGAGGTCCGTACGGCGCTGGCGCGTCACAATGTTAACATCCCCGGCGGTCCGATGCTCCGCCGGCCGGAGGAGGGCCTGCAGGAGGTGCTACTGCGCACCACCGGCGAGTTTGCGGGGCCAGAAGATGTGGCAGCAGTGGTTGTACGTGCAAACGATCTCGGACAGGTGATTCGCATAGGTGACCTGGCAATGGTCGACTGGCGCCTGGCCGATCCGACGACGTTTGTGCGTGCAGACGGGGCTAGGGCCGTCCTGCTCCATGTGCTTAAGCGGCCACGGGCCGATGCCGTTGCGTTGGCGCGCACCGTTCGAGCAACCGTGCAATCATTTCTTAGCGGTGCTGCCATGGGGCTGCGCGCGACCTTTCCCGACGACTTCGCCTACTATGTCGAACGTCGTCTGACCATTTTATGCATCAACGGGGCCATCGGGTTGGTGTTGGTACTAGCCATACTCTTTGTATTCCTTTCGCCGCAATTTGCGTGGGGCGCGGCCTTGGGCATCCCTATCGCGCTAGGTACGGCGCTTGCCATCCTGGCCGCTGCCGGCGCCAGTTTGAATCCCGTGACCATCTTCGGGCTGATCATGTGCCTCGGAATGCTGGTCGATGAGGACATCGTGATCGCCGAGAATATTCACCGGCATCTCGCTCTCCCTGGGGAGCCGCGCGAGCGAATTGCCGAGGCTACAGCGGATCTGGCCAGACCGCTCATAACAACGGCCCTGACGACAGTCGCCGCGTTTCTGCCCCTGTTATTTGTTGCCGGGATCATCGGCAAATTTGTCCGATGGATCCCGTGGGTCGTAATTGTCACATTGGTTGCCTCCTTGACGGAGGCCCTGGTATTGCTTCCTACCCACCTCTACCATCTCGTCCGTCGCATACGCAGTCCTCTCGGCATGCGTCCACTTCGGTGGTTAGACCGATTACGGGACAGCTATCTGCGGTCCTTGCAAGTTGTCCTTGACCATCGACGATTGGCGGGTCTCGTGCTCGCCCTCTTGCTGACAGGCGGCGCCCTGTTCGCGCGGTTCG
The DNA here is from genome assembly GCA_016183125.1 of Deltaproteobacteria bacterium. Taxonomy (GTDB): domain Bacteria; phylum UBA10199; class UBA10199; family JACPFF01; genus JACPFG01. The sequence goes on along the minus strand of JACPFG010000126.1, from coordinate 1,521 downwards.
GCCTGCCGTTCCTCCTCTTTCCGCCGCACGGCGTGGAATTCTTTTTTCTGCGCGCTGAGGCCCAGATCGGCACATCGCTTGCGACGATGGAACGGCTGATAGAGCCGATTGAGTCGGCAGTGGTTGCTCTGCCGTCAAGCGAACGGCATACATTCGTGACTACGGTAGGTGCCATACAGGAGGAACCGAACGATCCGCTTGCGCGCTACGGAAGCCACCTGGCGCAGATAGCCGTCTATCTCCATCCAGGGTCAAGGCGAAAACGCTCGGCTGAGGCCATCATAGCGGCGCTTCGCGAACAGGTCGGTCTGCCTCCTGGCCTGACAGGGCTTTCCGTTGCGCGGGTCTCCACCGGGCCCTACGTCGGTCGTCCGGTGGCCGTGGAGTTGCGCGGAGACGACCCGGCGGAGATCATGGCCGCAGCCGGGGCGGTGCAGTCCTTCCTAGCGGGGCTGCCGGGCGTGCACGATGCGCAGCAGGACCAGGAGCCGGGCAAGCGAGAGCTGCGCATAACCGTTGACGAAGGGATCGCGATGCGCGCGGGATTCTCGCTTGCCGAAGTGGGACGCACGATCCGCGCGATCTTCGCAGGTGAGACCGCGACGACGATCCGTCGCGGAGAGGAGGAGATAGACGTAGTAGTACGATACCCGGAACAGGTTCGATCGACTCCGGACGGATTCGCCCATATATGGATCGCCAACAGCCAGCGACAACTGACCCCACTCTCTGCCGTGGCGCACTTGGAGGAGGCCGTGGGGCAATCCGCGATACGACATGCCGACTTCAAGAGGGCGATCACGGTGACGGCGGAAATCGATGAACGCATCACAACGCCGCTGATGGTCCATCGAGCAGTAGAGTCGGCTGCGCCGCGATGGGCCATGGACTATCCCCACGTGGTGTTGCGAGCCGGTGGAGAGATCGAGGAGTCACGCGCATCGCTTCGTAGCACGTTTTGGGCCATGGGATTGTCGATGCTTTTGATCCTAGCGGTACTGCTGGCGGCTACTCCATCTACTGCCGGCCTGCTGGCCGTGTTGGCAACGATCCCCCTTGGGGCGTTGGGAATGCTGCTGGGCTTTGTAATCCAACGCCAGCCGCTCAGTTTTATGGCCCTCTTCGGGACGATTGGCCTCTTCGGCGTTATCGTCGATGGTGCATTGATCATAGTGATGTTGGCCGAGCGCATGCGGCGCGAGGGGCAATCGGCCGAGGCAGCGATCGTGAACGCCTGTCGGATTCGCTTTCGCCCGATCGTGCTCGTTACACTGGCAACCGTACTGGCGCTACTCCCCACCGCATACGGCATCGGCGGAAGCGATGGCCTTATTCAGCCGGCAGCGCTCGCTATGGATTGGGGTCTGCCCATCGGCACTGCGCTGGCGCTCTTCGTAACGCCGATTATATATGTGTCGTGCATAAGGGGGTGCAACACATCTTTCCTAAAAATTATAGTATTGTTTTTTTGGTGCAGAAAGGTAATGAAATCCAAACGTTAGTGCGGGGTGGAACGTCCCC
>JACPFG010000031.1:5916-9184 GCA_016183125.1 Deltaproteobacteria bacterium | reverse complement strand
GCTTCCGGAATCGTCTTCGTCTTCCAGGCCCAGATATAAATCGTAGGCGGTTGCATTCGGAACGGGCACCCATTGAAAAACGGCGTCCCATGGATAAACCGCGGGGGGATGATATTGTTTGGGGGTTTTGATGGGGGATATTAAGACGACACTCTTGCCTCCCCAAAAATAGTGTGTCTCGGACCAGTCCCCATCGCAACTGTTATCAGGAGCAACTACTATGGGCGGACCAACCTTGATAGCAGGTTTCTCGAGAGGGGAAGGATCAGTCTTGTTCTTCTGAAAACAGACCCGCCAAAAATAACTTTTCCCCGGAGCGAAAAATTCTCCCTGAGCCAGATTAAAAGTCGCTCCGACCATGAGTTTTCCATCCTTCGTCGTGCTCCAAGAAGGCAAACTCACCTGGGGCTCGGAGTCAAAGGCATAGGTCGATGCGGCCTGAAATTTAGTGATCGTCTTCTTCGGTTGGTTCTCGTAGGCCAACTGGGCCGGCCAGGTCTCGACGTTCTTGGCGCCATCGACCGGAATCGTGGCGGCCTCTGTTTTATCGCCGACACCGACGGCATGCCATGCCTCCATCACTGAACTCGCTGCCGCAGGATTCAGAAAAAAGGAAGCCACATTAATCGACACTTGGCGAGCTTCCTTGAAATCTGCCGTTGGCGAGAGGTTCATCATGGTCAAAAAGACGAGTCCTCTTGTTGCCGAGGGGTCTATCGAGACTACGTTAAATTCATTGCCAAAATCATTTGTTCCGGTGCCTCCATTGGCCAGGAGATAGGCCCAGTGAGTAAGAATGGTGGCATTGACATGGCAATGATCCTCCCCCCCTGAATTTTGGTAGAACTCTCCCAGGTATGTGGTCGGCTTGTTACCAGACTTGGGGTCTTGCACGTAGTAGTCAAAATAATCACCATCTATATCTAGTATGGGCGATATATCGGAAAAAACCAAAACCACCACACCAAAATAGAAAGCAAAACCTTCATTCAACGCACAGTTTTCACCCGTGTACACACCGGAGGTCATTTCCTGAAAAATACCGTGTGTAAATTCATGGCCCATTGTTGGCAACTGCACAGGAGGGGGGAGTACAGTCGGCGCTATCTTGCTGGGGCTAACATTAAAAAACACGGTATTAGTGCCCTGCTGAAACCATGCTTTATGTTTGGTCTCATCATCAATAATAAATGCCTTGACGGCTTTCTCTCCTTTGCCGTCCATCCCCAACCAGCCGAATTGGGATGCGAAGAATACCATGGCTCGCTCAAGCCCCCAATGAACGGAAATGCCGACGTCATCGTCCGGATCAAGGAAATTATTGGGACTCATACCCTCCAGATCATTGTCCGTGAACAGCTCAATGACCGGATCGCCACCTTGGGTATGGTAGGGGCGCGCATCGAACGTTCCCAATGGGGCCGGGACGCTGCCGTCTTGTTGATGGGCCAACCGATATTTTCCATCGAGGCCAAGATCGGCCATGATATTGACCTCTCCATAGAGGTAGCTTGTGCCTTTGCTCGGTACATTTTGGTTCAGAGGAAGAGATTCTTTCTTAGCCAGGTTACCCCATTCCGAATAATCAAACCTTATAATATTGTCCTCGATGTTTACTGTCTCCCCGGTCACGGCATCGATATGCACCTCATGGGAACTAAAGTCGAAGCGCCAGACAAGCCGGGCGCTTGCCTTGGTCATGGCAAAATCCTTGGAACCGATCGCAAGCGTGCCCGGCGGGACTGGGTATTTAGTCGGATCAGTCTTCCACGGATATGACGCCGCGCCGATCGCCTGCTCCGCGAGGTAGAGGGCCTCGGGTTCCGTGAGAAACGGGGCCGTGGGCGGATTCAGGCCAAGAATGCCGTTGGTGCTGGCATAGTCAACGCGCCCATCTTTCTCCACGAGGTTGTATTCGGCCGCAATGACCTCCAGGTCGTTGTAGTATTGTTTATAACGATGATGGGTATATCCGAGGAAGTCTTTAAAACTGCGCGCCTCTTTGATACTATCCCCCTCCCCCAACCGGAGCCCCAGCGCGGCGCCATAGCGCGTAAAAAACTGATGCAGCGGGACCCGAACGTCCGGTTTTAACCGAAAGCTTTGAATGGAATCTTCCCCGAAGTCGATATCCTGGACGTCCTCCAGCAGGCAGGAGATGTCGCAGTCGCCGGTCTTGGCAGCCGGAACCCCTGCGGGAATTTCCGGGTGGAGATAGTGCTGAAATTGACCCAAAAATGAATGGCCGGGTGATCCGGGGAGGCCGGAGTCTATAGTGCCGCCGACCGAAGAACCCCCCTGTTGGAGTTGCTGCGTCGGTCCGAGCTGGATCGTCGGCGCCGCGATCTGCGCCGAGGCAATCGGCACGACAATCATCGCGACGCTTAAACAACCGAGGAGGATCAGGAAACGAGTGGTGCATGCTTGACCACGCATCGCGCACTCCCTACGGAATCGCAATCGGCACCGGCGTGAGTTCATTCAGCAGCGGCAGGCCGTTCCCCATCTGGCCGCTGGTGTCGCGACCCCAACCCCATAGTGTGCCGTCATCGGCGATCGCAAAGGATTGATCGCCGACAACAGCACTCGTCACGCCGATGATATTGCCGAGTACGCCGATATTGTTCTGTCCATGGACCTGCACCGGTGTGGCCCTGTCGGCGCCCAACCCGCTGGTGTTATCGCCGATCTGTCCACCGCTATTGGAGCCCCAGGCGAAGACTGCGCCGTCCGACTTCATGACCCAACTGTGCATCCCGCCGCCGGCGAGCGTCACGACATCGTTCAAGAATCCGATACCGCCAACCCCTACGACCTGCACGGGGGTCCAACGGCTCGTTGCGGTCCCGTCGCCTAGTTGCCCCTTGAGGTTCGTCCCCCAGGTCCAGACCGTGCCGTCATCTTTCAGGGCAAGGGCATGCGTGCCGGCGCCGGCGATGGCCGTGACGCCAGTGAGGAACCCGACATTGGCGGGACCATGGACCGGCGTCGGCGTGGAGCGATTGGTGATCGTGTTGTCACCGATCCGGCCGGTGACGTTGGAACCCCAGGCCCACACCGTCCCGTCATTTTTCAGCGCGTAGGACGTATGCGAGCCGCAGGAAATCTGCTTGATGTCGCTAAGGAAACCGATATTCCCCGCACCGTGGACGCGGACAGGCGTCGTTCGCTGCAACACCGTCGTCCCATCGCCCACGGTGCCGAAGGAATTATGCCCCCAGCCCCAGAGCGACCCGTCACTCGCCAACGCCAGGTTGTGATATCGTCC
>JACPFG010000031.1:0-5891 GCA_016183125.1 Deltaproteobacteria bacterium | reverse complement strand
CCAACGCAGATCTCGAGGATATTCGCGAGATAAGCGCCCCCCTGCTCGCCGCCCTTCACTTGCAAGGGGGCAAGTCGGAGCGCCCCAGGTGCGAACGTCCCGTCCCCGATCTGTCCGTAATCGTTTCCGCCCCACGCGAAGACCGTCCCATCTTTTTTCAGCGCCACGCTGTGATCCTCGCCTGCGCCGACGGCCACGACATCCGTCATCCCTGGCACGGCATTAGGGTTCATGCGATCCGTCTGCGTGCCATCACCCAACTGACCGGACACGTTTTCTCCCCAGGCATATAGCTGGCCGCTCGGTACGAGACCCAATGTGTGCCACGATCCGCCGACTGCCGTCGTCACTGCGACCGGTGTGGTGAACGTCCGCACGACATCCGCTGCTAATGGATTCCCAGCAGCGTCCTTGACCCCACTCGCCCCGCCGACGACCCGCGCCGTGTACGATTGATTGTACCGAAGGTTCTTTGTCGGCGTGAACGTCGCCGTCTTTGTGGCATCCGTATAACTGACGGCGCCGGCGATGGCCGTGTTTTGCCCATCCCGCAGCGTGAAGGTCGTCCCCTTGATCGTCGTCCCATCCATCGCCTCGTCAAATATCACACGTATCTTCGCATCCACGGCGACCCGCGTGGCGGTATCGGCGGGATCGCTGCCGCTAACTGTTGGCGCGGTCGTATCCGCACCGCCCCCGCCGCCGACAAGACCTGCGCCACCACCGACCTTTACCTTGATTCCTTCGGGGAGCTTGATCTCGCCCCCATCGCTAGGTGGTGTTGGGGCCGGCGGACTTGGCGTCGGTGGCGATGCCACGGGCTCGGATGGAGCAACAGGCGTTGCCGGTGTCTCGCCCGCACCGCCGCTCCCGCCGCCAGATCCACCGCTATCCCCGGTTGCCTCTCCCTCGCTGCCGTCCCCTGTCGATCCCGTATCGGGGCAATCGGCCTGCGCCAGGAGGATTGCAGGCGCTGAGGGCTCCGCATTGACTGCGGCCAAGACCCCCACCAAGCCGAAACCGATAAACTCACTACAGATACCGCTTGCGCACTTCCCCGCCGCGCATTCGATATCCTTCATGCACTTAGCTCCGAGCGGTTTTAGCAGCGCGCCGTATGCATCGCTGATGGAACAGAACTTGTACTCTCCAGCCGCGCCTTCGCAGTGCGCGGAGAGGCATTCGCTATCGCCCTGGCACTGCGCACCTAGCGGCTTGCCGCTCCCTACCTTCACCTGCGGGACTATGCACTCATGGTATGGGGTGCAGAATTCTCCCTCGGAGCAATCTGCATTTGTTGCGCAGGGGACCATCCCCTTTAGCTCTGCCTCTCCCTTGCCCACACCCAGTTCTAGAAATTTCTGGGCGACACTACTCCCGGCTTCCCCGGCAAACGCCAACGGGTTCTTCGCCAGGACCTCGCCAAGTCCCGCCCCCTTTGCCATTGCCTGTGCCCAGGCCGCGGGTGCCCCCTGGGCCGCCGTCTGGAGATTGGCGAAGGCCTTGCCGAAGGCCTCCTCCTCCCCCACGTCGATCCCCTGCCAGGCACCGCGCAGAAACTTGTTCATCATCGTCGGATCGGCCTGCGCGCTCTGTTTAAGAATGTGCCCCAGCGTGTTAACGACCGCCCCTTTGCGCAGATATTCAAGGTTGTTTTCCTTAGCCGCCGATTTGAATAATCCCCTTAGGAAATCGGGCCGCTCATCGAATCGTTCCAGGGTGGCCGGATTGGCATTCCCGAAACAAGCAGCGATCTGCCCCCACGGATTCTTTCCGGCGAGCGCGACGAATGTCTCGGCATCCACACTCTTATGCACGGCGGTCAGCACCTTCTGGGCCGGACCGGCGGCCGCACCTACCGGCAGGTTGGTGATCGTCCCTAGCTGCCCGGCATAAGTTGCATCGCCCGCAAGGACATTTTCCACCCATTCAAAAACCCGTGGGGCCTCCATCTGACCGAAGGCTACGGCCTCCCGGAAGGCCTGGCGCAACACGGCAAACGATTCCGTACCCGACTCTGCGCTAGCTTCGGCGCCGGCGGCGGCCGTGAGCAGATCGTTCATCGTCAACAAGATCGCCGTCGGCACGCAGCTTCCAGTAGCGATTCCCGATGCGCCACGATGGAGATCGGCTAGGCTACCACCGCAGGAGGCAAGCACGCTTCCCGCAGAGAGTGTGGTGTCCGTGTCGCTCACGCCGATATCGGTCACCGCGTTTTCATCGAGTTGAATCGTGGCCGAGCGGCTCGTGGCAACCGCCCCAGGGCATGCAGGACTCTGTGTGGCAAGGCCGAGGATCTCCACATGCGCCACGCCGACGGCGGGACAACTGACACAGACTGCCTCCGATTGATTGACCAGATCTATAGGCACATCGAAGAGGGCAACGCTGCCGACATCGGTTGTGGTCGTCGCCAATTCGACTCCATCGGTCAAGCGGATCAGGGAGCATGCGATCCCCTCACCGACACCGATGTCGGCCATGGCGGCATCCGCCTTGCCAACGCCGGCCGATTTCTTGAAACTCACTTCGAGCGCTGCTGGCGACACCACCGTAGTGCGTAACACCCCCGCGCGCGCAGCGCTGGCCGTCTCGTTCGGAAGGCCGTCTAGACCTGCCTGGCACCCGGCCAAACCGAGCAGACCGCAAACCAGCATGGAGAAATGTCGTCGAATAGGAACACCCCCTACAACGGGCAAAGAGCAATTGCCGTGCCACAAGAGAGCGCCGTTTGTATGAAAATTGTCCTAGTTATTTAGGGATGTTGCGATCCGTTTGGATCAACGCCTGACGAAGTAAGGGTATATCGGCACCCGCCGCCGTCCATATTATAATCATTTTGAGAATTTCTTGATGTCTTGACCTTTCTTCATGCTGTGATACGAACGGCCACCGCATGGCAGTGAAATTGCAAAAGGATTTTCTGCTCGCACCTGGCCCTACACCGGTTCCACCTATTGTAGCCCAGGCGGCCGCTCGACCGATCATCCATCACCGAACTCCTAAATTTTCCCAACTTGTAAAGGAGTGCACAGATGGGCTGCGGTATCTTTTCTGCACGCAGCACGACATCTACACCCTCTCCGCCTCCGGCACGGGGGCTATGGAGGCGGCAGTTGCCAATCTCTGTTCGCCCGGCGAGACGGCAATCGTAGTGGAGGGGGGTAAGTTCGGCGAGAGGTGGACAAAAATTTGCCAAGCCTACCAGGTCAAACCGATCGTGCTCAAGATCCCGTATGGCGACACCATTGCGCCGGAGGCGATTGGAAAGTCCCTGAAAGAACATCCGGAGGCAAAGGCAGTCTTCACTCAGCTTTCAGAAACCTCTACGGGATGCGTCTATGACATCAAGGCGATCGGGGAATTGGTAAGCGCAACTCCGGCCCTATTAGTCGTAGACGGTATCTCGGGGCTGGGGGCCGAACGCTGTCCGGTGGACGCCTGGCAGATCGACGTCATGGTAACCGGTTCGCAGAAGGGCTTAATGCTCCCGCCGGGCCTGGCCGCCATATCCTGCTCGCCTAAGGCCGTAGCCGCAATGGAGAAGTCGACCTCACCGCGCTTCTATTTCGATCTGCGGGCATATCGGAAGATGCTTCCCGAGGGACAACACCCCTACACACCCGCGATCGGCCTCTTCGTGCAACTGTCCGAGGCAGTGCGCCTGATCCGGGAGGAGACGGTGGAGGGGATCTGGGCGCGTCATCAGTGGCTAGGCAATGCGTGTCGTGCCGCCATCGCCGCACTTGGCCTCCAACTATTTGCTAAGCGACCGGGAAACGTCTTAACTGCCGTGAAGACACCCGACGGGATCGACGGGGGCAAACTCGTCAAGTCGATGAGGGACCAATTCGGCGTAACGATCGCCGGCGGCCAGGGCGAGGAGATGAAGGGGAAGCTCTTTAGGATCGCCCACCTGGGCTACATGGATCGTTTCGATGTGATCCGCGGGTGTGGCCGCTGCCGAGGCCCAGTTGACCAAGACGCCCATATGAACGTACTCATTTGCGACGGCCTCGATCCGGAAGCTGTTCGATTGATCGAATCTGGCGGTCATACGGTAACGGTCCGCAAGGGGATCCCGTCAGATGAACTAGCACAACTGTTTAAGACCCATGAGATCTGCGTCGTGCGCAGCGCCACCAAGGTGACTAGGCCCCTACTCGAACGGGCCGAGCGACTAAAACTGGTAATCCGGGCCGGAGTGGGACTCGACAACATCGACGCCGAGGCGTGCGAGGCACGCGGGATCCGTGTGCTCAACACACCGCTGGCCACGTCGATCAGTGTGGCGGAACACACCTTCGCCCTCATGCTCTCTCTTGCCCGCCATATCCCGCAGTCTCATGCCAGCGTGCACGGAGGCGAATGGAAGCGGAAGTTCTTCGAGGGTTCGGAGCTATTCGGCAAGACACTCGGTGTGATCGGATTCGGCCGGATCGGTCAGGAGGTGGCCAAACGCGCGCAAGCATTTCGTATGCACGTCCTGGCGCACGATCATGTGATCGATATGGAGGTAGTTGCGGTGCTCGAGATCGAGTCGGTCGGTCTGGACGCCCTGCTCGCAGCCGCTGATTACATAACACTCCATCTGCCGCTCCTCCCCTCGACCCAAAACATCTTGAATCGGGAACGGATCCGATCGATGAAACGGGGGGCCCGGATCATCAACACCGCCAGAGGTGGTCTTATCGACGAACCGGCGCTGGCCGAGGCCATCCGCGAGGGCCATATTGCCGGGGCGGCGCTGGATGTCTATGCAACCGAACCGCCCGGGACCGATAATCCGCTGATGCAACTCCCCCAGGTAATCACCGTGCCGCATCTGGGCGGCTCGACCGCCGAGGGCCAACACAGGGCGGGATTAGAGGTTGCCCGCCTTATCATGGAATTTAAGGGCGCGTAAAGTCTCATGCAGCCGACCGATATCTTTCCCCGCATAACGATCGCCCACCTGGCTGACTGCATCGCCCATGAGGGGGTAGTGCCCCAGTGGGTCGAGCGGATAGCCGCCAATATCCAGGAGCAGGGGGTCCTTAAAAATCCGATCATCGTCGCAAGGCCAGATGGTAACCAGCCGCACAGCGGCGGTGAGGGGGGGACCCGACGGGCTTTGCCCGGCGGGGGGGCGACGCGAGTCCCTGTAATCGTCGTAGACGGAATGCACCGCTTTGCGGCGCTTCGGAGGCTCGAAATCCCGGATGTAGTCGTCTACGAGATCGATTACGCCGCCCCTACAGTCCTGTTGGAAGGGTGGGATGCGCTGGTCTTCAAGCCTTTCTCTGCCCTCCCCTTTCTGCGCCGTCTGGCCGGGGCCATCGGAAAGGGGATACAACCTACTGTCGCTGCCAGCATAGAGGCTGCGCAGCAGGCGATCGATCGGCGACGAGCGCTCCTGGCTGCAACGGATCGCCGTGGACGCTGCCATCTCCTAGTAAGCAGGGCATCTCCTACCGTCGAGCAACTGGTGAGGGCCAGCGAACTTGCCGATCGCGCCCTGGACGCCGCGGACTTAAGGCCGGTCTATGTTCCAGACTCCCTCTCCGCCGGAGATTTCGACACTACCAAGGCCACCGGTCTGGTGATCCGGCCGCACTACACCAAGGCCGAGATCATCAAGCGCACGCTTGCGCGAAAACTCTTTCCGCGCAAGAGCACGCGGCATCTGATTCCCGGCCGGCCGCTGCGCGTCGACCTCCCGCTTACCCTGCTTCGCGCGCGCATCGGCCTGGCTGCCAAAAACCGCCTCTTGGATGAACATCTGCGATGGTGCTATGCGTCGGACCGGATCAGATATTACCCGGAATCGGTCTTTATCTTCGCTGACTAGGAGCCTGTCGGAGAAATAGTTGAAGTGGCGTTCATAGGGGTCTCCCCTCCCTTGATGGGAG
>JACPFG010000030.1 GCA_016183125.1 Deltaproteobacteria bacterium | reverse complement strand
TGATTGCCGTGCCGGATGCATGTGCCGATGAGGCGATTTATCCGTCGGGACTGCGCTGCGCCGGGCTGCGCGAGGCATATCCGTTCTGTCAAGTCATTGCACGGCATCTCCACTCGGGAAAGGCGCTAACGTCGGGCGATCAGATGTTCCACTGGATCCAACATCCGGCCGTGCGTGTTCAGGCCCGCGCACTTTCGCGCACAGTTGCCCGTGTTCCGCCACGAGCTCGCGATGGCATCGCGCTCCTTGCCGACAGGGCCTACGCCCTCCTGGCTGCCGGCCGTTTTGCCGAGGCCCTCGCGCAATTTTTGACGGTTGCGGAGCAGGCCCCGACATGGAATGCCCCGGCAGATGGGGCGCGTTTAAGTTTTGCCATGCTATGGCCGCAGCTCACCGGCGACCAACGCCATGACGGAGCCATCGCCCTCACGATCGCCTTGGGAGAGCAGCGCTAATGGCCCGATTTTTTGCCGCATACGTACGATTGCTCCGTCTCCTTGATTGGGCCATCGTGCTTGCGTCGATAGCGCTTGGGTTAGGTTGCTTCCAGCTTGTGCGCCAGTTGGAGGTTCGGAGCGACTTTAAGGAGATGCTCCCGGAGAAGTACCCAAGTGTGCGGCAACTAAAGGCGATCGAGCAACGGGTGCGTGCCACCGCCTCGCTGCTGCTGCTTGTCGGCGGGGAGGACTGGCCCGCCATGCGCCGGTTCATCGACGATTTTGCCTCGCGAGCCAGGGCGGAACTGCCGGACATTATCAATCGTGTCGATATTAATGCCGAAGAGGTCCGCCAATTTTTCGACACCAACAAATATCTCTACATCGACCTGCCCGACCTGGAGGAGATCCAGAAGCGGCTCAAACATCATATCGACAAGGAGAAACTTAAAGTCGCCGGACTCTATACCGAATTTCATGAGGAGCCGTTCGACATCTCCGATATCGCGATGCCTCGCTGGCGATCGTGGTCCTCAAACCCAACATCGGCGCCACTGACGTAGCCACGGCCGAGCGGCTGATCGGTCGGGTGCGCGGCCTGGTCGATTCGATGCAGCCATCCTCCTATCACCAATCGCTACGATACGGATTCGGGGGGCGCTATCCGAAGGTCATCCAGGAGTTTCGCACGGTCGTAGGCGACATCCTGCGGACAACACTGCTCTGCGTGGGTCTCATCGGAGCAGTTGTCTTGATCTATTTTCGCCGCCTCAGAATGGGATGGCTTATGGCAGTGGCGGTTGGCGTTGGGACGATGGCGGCCCTGGCTATCGCTAGGTTGACGATCGGATACCTGACGGTCCAGTCGGCTTTTTTAGGCTCGATCATCGTCGGCAATGGCATCAATTACAGCATTATTTTGCTCGCGCGCTACATCGAGGAACGGAGGGATAGAGATGCCAGTTCATCGGATGCCCTTACGACGGCCCTTACTCAGACATGGGGCCCCACATGCATAGCAGCGTTGACCGCAGCCGTTTCGTTCGGCGCGCTCGGCCTTACACAGATGCGTGGGTTTAGTCATTTCGGGTTCATAGGCGGGATAGGGATGCCGCTCTGCTGGCTGGCGACGTATGTCTTTGTCCCTGCGTGGCTGCACTGCTCGGAACGCTGCTGGCCCACGCGATTCGCGGCGGCCTCGGAACCGTTCGGTCGATTGTTCAGCCCCATCGGTGTATGGGTCGTGCGGAAGTCGCGAACGGTGATCGCCTGGAGCATAGGCGCGACTGTTATTGCGCTGGGGATCGCGGGTTGGTACCTGCCGCGCTCCTTGGAATACAATTTCAATAGGCTGCGATTCAAACCTGCCGCCCCACAGGAGACCTGGGAGGAGTGGGCCCGGAGCCGAGCAGACGAGGTCTTCGGCCAATCGGCCTCTCCGGCCGTGATCCTTGCTGATCGGCCAGGTCAGGTGGAGGCGATCTGCGCGGCCGTGGATGGGCGCGGTCCGGCGCTGATAGGCGAGGATGGTCAGCCGATTTACGATGCCTGCAAATCGATCTTGACATATGTCCCGAAGGAGCAGGAGACCAAGCTCGCCCGTTTGGCCGAGATCCGCGACATGCTCTCCGGCAGCACGCTTAAATTCCTGACTGATGAGCAGCGAAAAGAGGTGGAAAAGTTCAGGGAGTCATTTGCCCTGCAGCCGATTGGGGTTGAGGACCTGCCCAAGACGCTAGTTGACAATTTCGCCGAGATGGATGGCCGCGTTGGCCTGGTTGTCTACGTCTATCCGCAGCCGGCGGCCGATCTATGGCACGGAAAGGCGCTGATCCAATTCGCCGATCTGGTGCGCCGGGTCGATCTGCCGGGCGGCGAGACGATCCACTCATCGGGAGAGGCGGTCATCTTCGCCGATCTGCTCCGGGCCGTAGTGCGCGAAGGGCCTCGGTTGACGCTCTACTCCTTCTGTCTTGTTCTCCTGTTGGTCTTCGTCAATTTTCGCGAGCGACTAGCCTGTGCTTACGTGATGGGGAGCCTGGCGGTCGGCATCGTCTGGCTGGTGGCTGCACTGGCCATGGCAGGCGTCAGGCTCAATTTCCTCAATTTCGTTGCGCTGCCGATCTCGTTCGGCATCGGTGTCGATTATGCCGTGAATATCTTCCAGCGCTATAGGCAAGATGGGCCTGGTTCAGTTGCCCAGGTGGTGCGCCATATGGGCGGTGCGGTCTTCCTCTGTTCGCTCACGACGATGATCGGCTATTCGGTGCTACTTATTTCCCGAAATCAGGCGCTAAATAGCTTCGGCCTGGCGGCACTGTTAGGCGAACTCACCTGCCTCGCAGCGGCCCTGGTAAGTCTCCCCGCTGGGATCGCACTGGCAGAATCGCGAGCGAATGCGCGAAGTTAGACCACGTCTCAATTACTAAAATCCCCTTGCATTTCTCCGGCGCAGTGCTATACGCCACCCCACTTTGGCGGCGCCTTGCCTGCGGTTAAGGTGGGGCGTTGCGGCAAAGGAATGAAAGGAGGTGAAAAAACAATGAAAACGATCCTTACAGTAGCAGCGGTCGTGGCGGCGGCAGCCTTGGCAGTTAAGGCCACGGCGCAGACGACGACCAAGCCGGCGGAGCATCCGGGACAACCGGCGACCGCAGCGGCGACGCAACCGGCGGCCCCACAGGCTCCGGCAGCGGCAACGGTAGCGGCTGGTACGCAGACCGGGACGACGACGGCCACAGGTACAACCGGCACGACGACCCAGCCGGTAGCGAAGCCGGCGCAGCCGGCGGCGTTCTCGATGTTCTCCGGGACGATCGAGAAGATCACCCCGACCGATTGCACCATCAAGGGCGAGAAGGAGACAAAGACCTTCAAGCTAGGCGGGATGAAGACGGAAGGATGGAAAGTTGGCGATAAGGTAGAGGCGAAGTTCGACGCCAATAACACCCTCGTTTCCGTGGTGAAGAAGTAACGGTTTGCCTTAAGGCAAAGGGGCCTGGGATAAGAGATGTTCCCAGGCCCCTATTTTTTCTATTGCCGGCGGGTATCCGTTGACCTCCGAGTGGTTTTTTACGCTTCTCCTTAGTTGTGAATTTTAATCGTTTTTTTTTGCGGCGATGTATTGGCTTACCCATCCATCCATCTGGGCCTCCCCGCAGTTGTTTATAATTATCTGTAATCACATATGAATTTATTGCGCCGGTTGGCACGCTGCTTGCTTATTTTCCCGATCAGCGATCAAAGGGGGGCATATGCCAACATCGTTCCGTATATATAGTTTGGGTTTCGTCGCCATGGTGGCGGGTATTGTCTATGCGCTCGGCTGCGGTTCCAGCGGGGCGACGGGAGATTCGAGCAGCACAGTGAGCCTGACCGGGACGGTGAATGCGCCGGCGAGCGCAAGTGCCGACATAGGAGTGGGGAAGGGGATAGGCAAGGCGGCGGTGTCGGATGCGGCAGCAGCGGATCTGACCTGTGCGGCCGTAACGTTCGAAGGTGAGGAGATCGGGTCGGCCACAAGCGACAGCAGCGGGAATTTCACTATTGCGGCGTCGCTGACGGATCTGCGACCCAGTGACGCCACCGCCGGCGGGAGCTGGACGGCGCCGGTTCAGATCACGTGCACGAACTCGGACTCGACTATAGAGCAGAAGTATTACGGCGAATTCGACGTGGTGGAGGGGACAACTACTACCCTTTCGGCGACCATCAATAGCGATACCACGTTTGCGATGGCATCGGTCCTGTTGAAATACGGTTGCACGCCTAAGAAGGGGACGGCCTGCACCAAGCCGCCGGGGGTAGATCTGGAGTGCCTCTTTTTCGCCCAGAAGGCGGCTATGGAGCAGACAGACCTGAGCGGCGATGGGGTCGCGGATGAGGCCGGTTATCTAAAAGAGAGCGTGAAGGCGGCGATGGCTGCGGGGGTCAAGCCCTCCAGTTTGGGATATGACAACTGGGGCGCGGTGATCGCGGCGGGGCAGAATGGCGACTTAAGCGACGGGGCTGCCAGCCAGTTGGCCTCGACAGCGGCGACGACGTTGGGGACAGACGCATCCACGTTGCAGAGCACGCTCTTAAGCGCTGACGACGCCCTCAAGAGCTTGCGGGAGACGCTGACGGACGTATTGGCGGGGAGTGCCGGTCTGGCGTCGATCAGCGTAGGTAAGGGAGTGGCGGTGGAGGGGAGCGCCTGCGCCAAGGCGATAGGGGATGCCACTTACGCTAAGGCACTGGTGGCGGGAGTATTGGAGGCCGAATCGGCTGCCGATATAGCCAAGATATTTGGGAGTGCGAAGGCGTTTCAAGCGATAATTGGCGCGATGGGGAAGGAGACCGACGGGGATTATACCGAGTTTCTCGGGATGGGTCCGGCCTGGAAGTCCTATTTAGGCGAATATAACGGCGATTACAGCGGGTTCGAGGTAAATGATGCCGCGGTGGGCGGGCTCTACAAGCTCTGCAAGGACGAGATCTATGGAGGTGGGTTGGCCGAGGCCGACGCGGAGAAGTATATGAAGGGTTGGTTTGGCCAGGTCTCAGCCTCCGGGGGGTGGAACTCCTTCTGTCCCAGCGGGACGTGCGATGCTAATAAGATCGATCTGACCGGCACCTACTTTCTCGGTTCGACATTTGATCCGACAAAGGTAGGGGCGAGTTATTATCAAGACATCGATGATAGCGTACTCGACAAATATAGCACGATGGGGACAGCCGCGCTCGATGCCTGCGCAGCGATTGCCGATCTGACCTTGAGGCAGAGTTGTTACGCCTCGTCTGTAGGTGCCAGCGGTTTTGGGGGCGGCGATCCGACCTTCCAGGCTCCGCCCAGCGACGGCGGCGGAACCCCAACACCTACACCTACACCTGCACCTGCACCAACCACACCCAATGTTGCGGCAACGTGGAGCTTCACCGTCGGGACGGGGTCCGGCGGTAATTGCCAGGGGATGGTTGGTTGCGATGTGTCCTCCATGACGGTGAGCCAGTCGAGCGCGCAATTGACGGCAACCACGAACAACGCCAACCTGAACCCCACGGGTTCGGTGGCCGCGTCGACGTGGACGGTATCGGGATCGGTACCGCAGGCCACCAGCGGGGCCTGTACCTTTGTCGATAGCATTGCGATCACCGGGGCCAATTCGCCGGTTTCCATGACCGTGTTTACCAGGACACGCACCGGGGCGAGTGGGAACTGCGATGCAGTTATCTCCGGTTCATGCGCCGGAGGGGCAACCTGTTCGTGTCGCGTGGACTGCGCCCTAGGTACGAAGCAGTAACCGTAGGCGGCAGGCGGACGCTAGGAGCCTGTCGGAATAATGCCATTTGT
>JACPFG010000125.1 GCA_016183125.1 Deltaproteobacteria bacterium | reverse complement strand
GGAGCGGGCCCGCGGATCCGGCATTGGCTGGGTACTCATCCCGCCGTGGCTCTCATCGTGAGGGATCGGCGTTTGACGGGATGGGGCGCCCCCGGTCCATGCGAGGGCTTGCCAATGCCAGGGACGCGGGCCGCGCGGAGGCCGTAGCCACAACCCGGCGCTACGCCGCCGGTTGACCACAAGAGGAGGAACCACGTCGCACAAGGGCTATTCTGTAACCTTAGAAATTACACATACCCCTGCATACGACCCGACAGTAGAGATAATTACCATTACATATTGTGTCGATTTGTTATCCACATTCCCGAAATCCGAACGTATGGCTGTTCCGTAATCGGAACAATAGTCCCCATATTCAAAACATGTCGTTAAAAAGCTAGGTTATTCTAGATAGTTAAAAATGTCACTTTGTGGCACGGCTTTTGCTGTGATAGCACGCAGCAAGGAAGGGATAATAACGACATATGGGTGTGGCGACGATGCGACAATTACTTTTACACGCTGCGATCCTAATATTTGCGTATCCTTCGCTAGCCCTCGCCGACACAGGCGTGGCAGGTTACAACCAGCTCCACTTTCCGACACCTGTTGACGGCCAGGGGGGATTTCGCACGCCGGACGCGAAGGTCCAGCCGCGCAAGACGGTGCGGGTAGGGATGCTCTCCTCGTATGCCAACAGGGCCGTGCGGCTGACCAATCCGGCGGTCCCGCGAGAAGTCCAGCTGGTCGATAATGCCTTCACCAATGAGTTCACTGCAAGCACGGGGGTCGCCGATCGGTTTTCGTTTGGGTTGCACGTCCCCGTACAGGGGATAAGCGGCACTAACAATGCGTCGCTTGCCTCCTACACAGCGGCAGGCGCGGGGGACCTTACAGTCCAGGGAAAGTGGCAATTTCTGCGTGAGAGGGAGGGGCGGCCTGCTATGGCCCTTATCGGCGGCATTGGCCTCCCGACCGGCGCACGTCAACGGTTCCAGGGGAACGCCGGGGTAACGGCGGAGGGGGAGATCGTCGCCTCGAAGGAGTTTGCGCGGGCCAATATGGCCGCCTTCGTCGGCTATCGCTCGCTTCAGAAGATGGCCGTACTGGACCGGCAGGTCGATGACATGGTCACGTATGGCGGACGTGTGGGCGTGAAACCATTTTACCGATGGGAGCTCTTTGGCGAGCTGGCCGGCGGGCGGATGGTCGGCACGAGCGGAAGCGGCATCCATCCGATAGAGCTCAACGGCGGCGTGCGAAAGGGGATCGGGCAGGGCTGGGAGGCGCAGGTTGGCGGCGGTGGGAGCCTGCGCGATGCCCAGACCGGCTCCGGGAGGTTCCGCGCCTTTGCCGGCCTGGCCTACACCTTCGGCGCCCCGCCACCGCCACCCCCACCTGTAAAGGTCGAGCCGATCCCGGATCAGGTCACTATTACGTTCGCCATCAATAGCGCGACCGTGCGTGGGAACGACGCGGAGAAGTTGCGAGGGATCGCCAGGTGGCTGACCAAGCGGCGCGAAGGGGAGGCGGTCATCGCCGGGCATGCCGACAGCACCGGGACGACGCAATACAATCTCAAACTCTCCGAGCGCCGAGCGTCCGCCGTGGCCCGCATCCTGGAAGGGGCCGGCGCTGCATCCGAACAACTAGTCCTTCAAGGGTTAGGCGAGGCCGAGCCGACGGCGCCGAACGACTCCGAGCCTAACCGCGCGATGAACCGCCGAGTTGAGGTTCGGATAGTGGAAGAAACGACATCAGCACCGCGTAAAGGGAAAAAGTGAAAATGGATAAACTCTCAACAAGGAGGCAGGTCATGCAGAGACAGAAATCGAAGTGGCACGGGGTCGCGCTGGTCGGTATCACATTTGCCCTTTTCGGTTGCGGCGGGGGAGGGGGTGAGGAAGGCGCAGTAGAACCGGTTGCGATCATATCAACGAGCCCGCTTTCCGACGAGGGGTTAACCGTAGCACAGTCGGCAATCTCGGGCTCTTCTTTCGTCAAGCAGTGGTCTTCTAATACGACGAAGTCAGCAGCGGATATTGTCGAGGGGCAACTCGTTGATATCATCAACAGAATTGTTATCGATCGTGTATTTGAATCGCGCCAGCCCGATCCAACTACGATCTCGAAAGTAACATTTAACGATGGGGAGACAACTTCGGAGACAATATTTACTAAGGCGGAAGATGTTTTTCCTATGGGGGAAGGTACTATTGCCCTCGATGGCACGATCCGAATAAATTGGTCAGCCGACAAAGCGAATGCCACGTTAAACGGGACGATCACGACATATCTGAACGATGCCGGATTTACGGTAGAGCCGATAACATCAGATGGGATGAAGGTGTACCACGAATCGCTGACCGGTAATTTTTCAACCACCTTTAGTGGAACTGCTGAGGGCTTAACCCGCAATGAAGGGGGATATCTTACGGGAGGGGAGAGCAAGGCTACTATCAGCATGGCAGGCAATGGGATTGCGGTCACCGGAGATGTAACCGGAGAAATCGTCACGTTAGCGCCGGTATTTACGATAGTGGATAATTTTGCTGATACCGAACATGGCACCAACTCCTGTTCCGGTTATGTAACGGTCCGAGTCGGCGGTAATCTGGAGACATGTAAACTTGAGTGGAATTATCGTTGCAAATGTCAATGAGCGGCATGTGGACCGGCACTGTATGGTGCTTAAGTACGTAGCGGATATTACCTCAGTCGCCTTAGCAGAAACGGCAGCGAACGGTCGTATCGATAGGAGGTGTCGCGGTGTCCGTCGTCGAACGTCTCGTAGTGGTGCGGGATCCGCAGCCGTTTGAGTTCCCGCACGAAGATCCGGTGGCCGTATTGCAAGTGGTATTCATCGCGCGTCCCCACGTCCAGATAGAGGGAACGGAGCGATCTGAGTGGAGACGCGTATCGTTTAACGGCGATAAAAGGGTCCCAGGCCTGCCACCGCCGCCATACCGCCGCGCGCATCTCGCCGGTAGCCGGGTCGAATGGGAGGTCGAAGCCGAGCGGGGCGCGTCGGTTAGGGGAGTAGCAGCTGGCCATGGCGATCGCCAAGATCGCGGCAGAGAAATCGGATCCGAGCCGTTTTGGGTGGCTGCGCCACGCTTGCAGGAACCGCGGCAGGGAACCCCGATACCTATCGAGATTGCGTAGGGCACGCGGAAAATCCGTTTTGAAACAATACTCAAAATAGATGTCGCTGCTGTGAGCGCCGACCGCACCGAAGACGCCGGGGCGCCGCATGGCGATCGTGAGCGCCCCGAACCCGCCGCTCGACTTGCCGATAACGACACGCCCCATGGCGTGTGGATTAGTTCGATAGTGCCGGTCGATCCATGGGACCAACTCTCGCGCGATATAATCCATGTACCGGCCGGTGGCGGAGGAGTTGATATATTGGCTCCCCCCATAGGCCGTGAATCCGTCTACCATGACGCAGATCGCTTCCGGCATCCGACCTTCTCCTATCAAGCGGTCGAATCGCTCCGGAAGGGAAGGGGACCACGCGCCGGAATTGCAACAGGCGAGTCCCGTGCCGGTATATCCCGGCAGGAAGTAGACCACCTGGTATCGGCGCCTCGGTGCGCGCAGATAGGAGAAGGGAAGATAGATCGGTGTCGGTCGTGTGGATGGATCGCCTAGCGGATTGTTCCGAAGTATCCGGCTGACAAAGGGGATAATCTCAACCGTTCCGCGCATGGCGCCCGATTACCATCCGGGACGCACGCAATGCAAGTGTCAGCCTGTGAGCGGTTGTTCGCCGAGGTCCGTGTAGTTTCTAAGGTTACACAGTAGCCCTTGTGCGACGTACGCATCTCACACATCGGATGCGGCCTCGGCCGGGGTCGGTGGATTCGGGCCGCCGTCTCCTCGGCTTACGGGCCTCGTCGCGGCTTATCCTCGCTCGCCGCAGCGTCATAACCATCGATGCGGCTCGCTGCGCATATCCCTCACCCACCGCCCCCGCCTCGCCGCTTTCCGAAAGCACGTCATAACAGTTACCTC
>JACPFG010000128.1 GCA_016183125.1 Deltaproteobacteria bacterium | reverse complement strand
TCCTGCCGGCTCATACGAAAGCTCCGAAGCGCTTGCCTTAAGCCTGCACATCTTCGATGCGAAGACCAGCAAGTCGGTTGCCTGCATCGGCGAGGTTGCCTTAAAACCATTCACACAACCGGGCACGTTGCACACGCAGATCGACGCGCCGCTGCGATTTGTCGAAGGAGTAACCGAATTGCCAAGCCTCGTTCGAGTGGGCTTGTTCGCGTTGATGACGCTGGAGACCGGCGGCGGATGCCCTATGAATAACCCCCTTCACATTCATGATCTGATCGCAATATCGCCGATCTTCCCGGTCGATCAGCTCTTGGAGAAAGAGATCGTGATGAACGATGGGGCCACTAAAACCAGGTTCGCGAAGGCCGTCTGGCCGGAGCATCCGTTGTTAAGCAAGCAGATAGATCTATTGCTGGTCGACAAGATCCGGTTCGGGAGCGAAGAGATTAATGAAGCCGACGCTTCTTCCGACTCCGCCGACTCTTGGATCACGGGCCCCATCCTTGCCGGACCGGAGATCGAGGTGTATCTATTCGAGGCCGGGACAGATCGGCCAATCGCTTGCAGCGGCGGATATCTTACGCCACTTGGACCGGTGAACGATCCGAATGTCCTCTATGAAAGTTTGAATGCGGGATTTTCCTTGCTCTGGACGGAGAGCGTCCCGCCGACGGACCAGGTCTATTTTGGGCTGGTCGAACGGGACCAGTGGGAATGCCCCAAACCGCCTGTTTGGGGATCGGACACCCTCTTTGCCAAAAGCGTCTCTGCCCCGCTGGCCGACCTACTGAAACAACCGATAACATTCGACGGCGTTCCCAATGCGACGCTGACCGTCATCTCCATGCCGGCGGATGACCAGTAGGCATACGGCCATTTGCAGCGCGCGGAGTTGTAGGCAACTCCCAAACATGCTAGATAGTAGGGCGTGTCGATACAGAACCGCCTCACGCTGCGCCAATCGCTCCTGATCGTCATCCCTGCCCTCTCAACTATCTGTTGGCTCGCCCTATTGTTCGTTCTGGCGCGGGGCATCTGGCGCGAGGCTAGGACAACTTATGCCGCTTCGCAGGGCCAGGTGTTTGAATCCTTTCTACGGGCTAACCTGACAACGCTGCAAGTGGCCGATTACGCGGAGCTCCGCCGTCAACTGAATGCGCTCGCGTTGGGTCCGGATCTGCGCCATATCGCAATAATCGATGCCGCAGGCGAGGCGCTCTACGCCGACCTTGCGCAGGCCGATCGTTTCAACACCCTTCGCGCGCAATGGGAGCGGCTCCCCGCTACTACGGTGCCTGTTGCGGGCGTTATGCACCGCTTTGCCGGCGATGCCGGTTACTTTGTTTTCGACCTGCCGATCCGCCACCCGGCGACCGAGCAATCATTCGGCCGTTTGCTCGCATTCCTCTCCGACTCCGCGTTTCGGAAAAACGAGGCACGCATGCGATGGCAATTGCTAGGTGTCGGCCTCGCGTTGCTCGCAATTCAACTAGTTGTGATCATCCGGATCACCGACTATCTAGTCGCACCGCTGGAGCGATTCGTGCGCGAGTGGGTGAGCAAACCTGGGTCGCCGGCCTTTCAAACAGGTCCGCCGTTGGGATTGCCGCGCGATCTGATGGAGCTCTCGCGAGCGATCGGGGCGGTGATGGCCAAGCAGGCAACTGCAGCGGCGATCGGGCGGTTCACGGCCCAGCTCGCGCACGACATGCGCAGCCCGCTTCAGGTGATGAAGATCTTTTGCGGTTTCGAAGGAGAGGCCGAGAGGCGCGCGACGATCAAGGCCGCCGCTGAGACCAGCATAAAACGGCTCAACGACATGGCGGATGAACTGCTCGACTACACCCGCGCCAGCCAGATCAGCAAGGCCCCATGCAACCTGGCGGAGATCTGCGCGCAGACAATCAAGGAGCTGCAAACTACTACTGCGCAGCGGATTGCCCTGGTCTACGAAGGGCCGCCGGCGCTCACCATGGCATGCGACGGACAAAAGTTGATACGCGTGGTGACGAATATCGTCGTCAATGCGGTGCAGGCGATCGCTGAGCGGGGAACGGTAGCCGTGATGCTGGTCCCGGTGGAACGCGGGGCGCGGATAAGCGTGCGGGACACCGGCTGTGGGATAAGGCCGCAGCACCTGGCGCGCATCTTCGAGCCTACGTTTACCTTTGGGAAAAAATCGGGCACTGGGCTGGGGCTCGACTACTGCAAGACAGTGGTGGAAGCGCACGGAGGAGAGATCACGGTAGCAAGCGAGGCGGGAAAGGGGACGGAGTTCGTCGTCACCTTGCCGGATGCCCTTGAGTAAGGATCAGCGAACACCCGCCTGCTGCCTGCACAGGGGAAGGAAGGAGCGACGCAAATGGATCGTCGACCGAGACGTCGCCGTCCGGTTGCGAGTCTGTCGGTCCCTTCTGCTCGTCTTCCGCAGGCTCGTCAGAGAAATTGACCGGCACGATCTCGTCCCCTTCCCCGTCCACCTCTTCGCCCGCCTCCGTAGGTGTATCCATCGCCGTGAAATCGGTGGTGCCGGACGGAATGGTGGCAAGGCACCCTCCTATACCCAAATGATCGCTGGCACTGGCGCTGGTGTTGCCGAACTGATCCTGCAGCAGAAAGTAGAACACATCCTCCAAGACCTCGTGATCGAATACGCATTCAAAGATGCAGGACCCGGCCGGGATCACGTTCACTTCCGCCGAACCATTAATGCAAATCCCAGATGATTTAGAGTCATAAATCGGAACAGGCTCGCCTGTCTGGCGAATAGTGCAAGGCTGTCCGAACTTCGGGCCGTTCAGCACGGTATAATCGGAATCGCACCAATTGGGGAGCCAGTCCTCCCACTTTGCGCAGATATAGTCATGAAAGGCGGTGTCGCGACCAGCGATCTCAACCTGGTAGCCGCCTTCGCACCGTTCGGGATCGAGGCGACCTACTACTCGTCTAAAACACTGGGGGCATTTTAGATCGACATCCTTTCCCTTCCCGATCCATTCGGAATCGAGCGGCACTATTCCGCCATTTGCGCCTTCTTCAGTCGCGACATAATGAGACGCATTAGTGGAGGCATTTTGCGAAACAAAAACCTGTTGGCCGCTTGCGGGGATGGAAATCCCGATCGCATTCTGCGCGCTAAATGACGACGGAAATTGAAACAGATTGCCTGGACCTATCGTGCAGGATGGCGCCTCGTGCGGTTCCGGCCAGGCACAATCTGCAAGGATGCCCAACTCCACTTCCGCAAACGTGTTGTTCTGCACGGTGTGACCGCTCCCGGTCAACACGACACCGGTTTTTACCCCTTGAATCGCCGAATCGGCCAGTGTTGTCTCTTCCCCTTCCACCAGCAGGCCGGTCTGATGAATCGGTTCTCCCTCTACGTTCAGCGCATGCATGATAACATGTTTCCCCTCGATCTTGAGAGCCGGTCCCTCGATCGGCGTCTTTTTAGGCAGGTGTAATGTTAATCCGTGCACCAGGAGCGGCATGCGCGTGTCGTTGTGGATGACCAGCGGCCACTTAATCGATGTAAACACCTTGGAGAGATCTTGCGACGGATCGAAACATAACGTGTAGCGATCGGGTTGTTCCGCTGCGAACTCCGTCATATTATTAAAAATATTTTGGAGCGACCACATAAAATTCTTGTAAATCGGCAGAAATCCCTTAGGACATTCTACCAACGGATCGAACGGCGGATCTACGGCGGTAAGCGCGTTGACATGAGTGTAGGCAGAACTATTACCGCCGG
>JACPFG010000032.1 GCA_016183125.1 Deltaproteobacteria bacterium | reverse complement strand
GTTGCTCCGCTAGAAGCCGGCCAAGGGCGGCGACAGTGAGACCGTAGCCCTCGCCAACCCGGCGGGGGAGGAACCAGCGCACGGGGGAGCCGATTGCCTGGAAGAAGCGGAAGGCCAGCGCGGTGCCGGTCGCCCCGTCGGTATCGTAGTCGCCCACCACGCAGATCCGTTCCTGCTTCGTCACGGCACGTACGATGCGTGTCACAGCGCGGTCCATGTCGGGAAGTGCGAAGGGGTCGTGCATCTGGTGGAGCCGCGGGGACATAAAGGCCGCGGCGGTATCCGGAGAGGCAATCCCTCGGTTTAAAAGGATCCGGGCCGTGATCGAAGCTATTCCCAGCGACGAGGCGAGCCGTTCTTGCGTAAGTAAATCGCTGGGCGGGATGCGCCACTTTGCTCGCTGATGCAGAAGGCCTCCCTTATGCTTTCCGCCACTGGGGAAAGCGGCGATAGAGCCACAGATATATGGGCGTTGCAATAAAGAGACTGGAATACGTGCCCGCGATAACGCCGAAGATGAAGGAGTAGGCAAAATTCTGGATGACCCCGTCGGTGGCAAAATAGAGAATTACCACTACGAATAGGACGGTTAGCGATGTGATTATCGTGCGCGAGAGGGTGTCGTTAAGCGCACGATCGACCACTGTATTGATCGTCTCCGGCGTGATCTCCCGGCCATGTTCGCGGATCCGGTCGTATATGACGATCGTGTCGTTTATGGAAAAGCCGACGATCGTGAGAAGTGCCGCCAGGATAGTAAGATCAAACTCGCGACCGACCACCACCAGCGCCCCCGTCGCGATCAGGACGTCATGAAAGAGGGCAACGATCGCCCCAGGGGCAAAGTAGAAATCGAACCGAAAGCCCACATAGATGAGCAGCGCGATCAGGGTAAATAAGATCGCCGCCTGGCCCTTGCGTAGAAGCTCCCGGCCAACCCTCGGTCCGACCGCCTCCTGGCCCTCTAGCACAACAGCCTCAGCGCCGAAGGAGGCGCGCAAGGCGGCCACCGCGCTATCAACAAATTGCGTTGCATCTCCCTCCGGCTGGCGGAGCTTTACAAGGAATCTATGCTCGGCCGGGTTCCCCAGACGCTGCACACTCCCTTCGATCGCCCCATTCGCCAGGGCCTCGGTCACGGCGCCGTCGGTGGTCTCCTGCGCTATCGCTACCGTCAGCTTGATCCCTCCGACAAAATCGATTCCGAAATTGATCCCGATCTTCCAGATGGCGATCAAAACTCCGACGACTGCAAGAAGCGAAAGCGCGAAGAAGTACCGTTGCAATCGGACGAAGGGAAGTTGGCGATGGATGGGGAGCGTTAGCATAT
The DNA here is from genome assembly GCA_016183125.1 of Deltaproteobacteria bacterium. Lineage (GTDB taxonomy): Bacteria > UBA10199 > UBA10199 > JACPFF01 > JACPFG01. The sequence goes on along the minus strand of JACPFG010000032.1, from coordinate 2,880 downwards.
TTTAGATGCTTAACCGTTGCGGATTCCATCTCTGCACAATGTAATCGTAAACCACACGCGTGAAGACAACGGCCGTGAAGAGTGTGGTCAAGATGCCGATTGACAGTGTAACCGCGAAGCCCCGGATCGGGCCGGTGCCGAATTGATAGAGGACGATCCCCGCGATAAGGGTTGTAATGTTGGCATCGATCACGGCCCTATTGGCATTGCCATATCCGCTCTGGATCGCCGTCTTCACAGATTTGCCAGAGCGGAGCTCCTCGCGAATCCGCTCGTTAATGATAACGTTGGCGTCAACCGCCATGCCGATCGTTAGGATGATACCTGCAATGCCCGGAAGAGTTAGCGTGGCGCCGAAGAGTGAAAGCGCGCCGAGGAGCAGCAGTACGTTAAGGGCGACTGCCGCGTCGGCCAGCAGGCCCGACGCTTTGTAATAAACCGCCATGAATATCACGACCACCAGGGCGGCCAGGAGCATCGAGCGGAAGCCCTGGCGGATCAGATCTGCGCCGAGCGATGGACCGACCACCGTTTTGGTGGCCTCGGTCAGCGTGGCGGGAAGCGCTCCCTCTTGCAGCACTAGGCTTAAGTCCTCCGCCTCTCTCAATGTTGACTGATAATCTCCGGCACCGAGCGTAATCTCGCCGCTCCCCTGCAGGATTGGCTCCTGAATGACTGGGGCCGACATGAGCGTGCCGTCTAGTAAGATCGCCAACTTCCTGTTTACGTTGCTCTTGGTCAGATCGCCGAAGAGCTTGGCGCCCGTCTTGTCGAATTGAAAGACGACGCGGGGCTCGTTGTTATAGATGCTCACCTGGGCACTTTCGAGCAGATCGCCGGTCACCTCGGCCCTGGCGGATACGAGATATGGGATCCCACGGGTGGCCTTCCTGGTGACGGGATCGCGGATCAATTCGAAGACCATCTCGCGCTGTTCCGGGAGCTGTGATTGCAGGACCTCGTTTAACCGCCTCACCGTTTCCAGCTGGTAGTCCTCGGGGATTGAGTGCGTCTGGCGAGCCTGCGCGATCAGGGCCTCCAGCTCCACCGGTTTTTTAGATTCATCTACCAGACGGAACTCCAGCTGGCCCGTCCGTTTCATGATAGACAGTGCCCGATCGGGATCTTTAAGCCCCGGCAGCTCGATGGCGATCCGGTCGCCCCCCTGCAGCCGGATGTCCGGTTCCCCAACCCCGTATCGGTCGATCCTGTTTCTCACCGACTCGACCGCCTGCCTAACGACCTGTTGTCTCAACTCGTTTCGGTAAGCCTCGTCCATGGCCAAAGCGACGGTGACCCCTTCGCCCACCCGGTTAGGCAGTCCACGGGGGAATACCCTCCGGTAGTATTGGCGGAGCACATCTTCCAGCACATTGGCCTCGGCGTCAGAGGCTAACTGGATCGCAAGATGTCCGGTCGTCGGCTGTGTGACCGCTGCCGGGGCGATTCCTTTCTCCTTCATGTCGCGTGTGATCTGATTGCCGAAAACATCCACCTTGCGCCGGATGGCGTCCTCGATCTGGACTTGGAACTCCACGTAGATTCCGCCCTGAAGATCTAGCCCGAGGGACAATCCCTTAGCCGGGAGCAGGTGATACGCGGCCGGCAACGGCTGCCCCGCGGCCTCGAGTGCCGCCCGTTTCTCCGGCAGGCCCAGCAACGAAGGCAGCAGGAGATAACCGCTTAAACATGCGGTGGCTATTACCGTCCAGGACTTCCACTTCCACGCGTATGGCATCGGTTATTCCGCCGGCGGTTGCACGAGGGCGACCTGATCCTTATTGACCTTGATCTGGACGTTGTTGGCCACCTCCAGCATGATGGTGGCGTCGTTTAGTTGCGACACCCGCCCATGGATGCCGCTGCGCGTGACGATGGCGTCACCCTTGCGCATGGTTCCGATCTGTTGCTGAAGTTTTTTCTGCTGCTTCTGCTGCGGCCTGATCAACAGGAAGTAGAATACCGCGAAGACGAGCACCATCGGCGCGAACATGCCGAGCATGCCTCCGGGACCGCTGCTGGGCGCCGATTGTTGTGCTAAGAGTCCGAACATAGTGTTCTCCGTTCTGTGATTACGGCGGTTTTGAAGGCGGAAAATCGGCCTCCAGTGAGTGCCTGACGCGCTCGCCGTAGCAGATCGCAATAGAAATGTAAATTATGAATTGTATTCAGTCGCGACCCGAGGATCTCATTGGTCCGCGTGAGGTGATGGAGATAGGCGCGACTGTAATGGCGGCAGGCCGCGCAACCGCATGTCGGGTCGAGGGGGCCGGCATCCTCCCGGTATTTGGCGTTTCCGATGTTGACATCCCCATGGGTGGTAAAGAGCGTCCCCATCCTGGCATTGCGGGTCGGCAATACGCAATCGAACATGTCGATGCCGCAATCGATTGCGTGGAGGAGATCCTCCGGCGTGCCTACACCCATGAGATACCGTGGTCGGTCGGTCGGAAGCAGAGCGGCAGTAGATGCCGCCAGCTCCCACATCAGGTCACGCGGTTCGCCCACCGAGAGCCCTCCGATGGCCAGGCCGTCAAAGGATGATTGCAAAATCTCGCTTTCGGGCAGATCCCTCCGCGGGGCTCGACCTCGGGAGGGGGCTCCGCCCCTCTCCCCCCCGCCTTCGGCGGGGCTCCCCCACCCCAGGCCCCGCTTCGGGACTGCCCTTGCACGAGGTTTTGCATGCAATTCCAATAGGCGTTCGACATATTCCTTACGCAGGTTCGGATACATCCCCCCCTGAACGATGCCGAATAGGAGGATGTCCGGCTTGGTCAGCGCAGCAATGCTCCGGTTTGCCCAGTCCAGCGAGAGCGCCATCGACCGGCTTGTCTCCGCTTCGGAGGCGCCATAGGGGAGGCATTCATCCAGGACCATCAT
>JACPFG010000008.1 GCA_016183125.1 Deltaproteobacteria bacterium | reverse complement strand
GCTGTGGAGGAGCTGCGCGCCGGTCCGCTCGCTGCACAAGTGGACGCCATCTGCCCTGAAAAGATCCCCACCGCGCTCACACCATATTTGGATGGCTGTCAACCGGCGGATAATAGGAGAACAAACTGAATCCGGCGCCATACGAAAAGACCCGCCTTGCTCACTCGAGGGCTGTGCCCTGAGCGAGCGAAGTCCTGAGCTTGTTGAAGGACGAAGCGAGTCGAAGGGTACGGGCCGCGATTAGAGAGATCGAACACACGAGCATAATGTTACCGACATTTCTCATTTTGGCAGCGCTCTTGGCCTATATTGATGGCAACCACGTGGCCGTTTCCCGCCCAGAAAAGCCTGCCATGAAGGGGACGTTTCCCGCCCAGGATATGTTCAGACATCAGCCAGAAAATAAGGGAAGCGTCCCCGCTCCAGATGAGCCTAAAAAATAAGCAACATTTCTGTAAGCCCGCCGATAAGAGGGGAGTGGGGCCGAGTGGGCCCTGGAAACCAGGTGGGTATATGCGCACCCGTTATTTGCGACCTATGAAAAAACCGCTTGTCAGGTCAGGGGGTTGGGCGTATAGGACGGGCACCCTAGATATGGGGGGGCGAGTATGCAGATGAGGGCTCCCCAACTGTTTCGAATCTCCCTTCAACGCGTTGCGCTTTGCGCCGTATTGTTCGCGGCGGTCGGCGCCCTTGCCGGTTGCGGCGGCGGTGGCGGCGAGGAGTTTCTGGATGCCAGCGCGGTGACACAGCGCGCGCCGTCGCTCAATAACGGGCCATGGTCGGCCATCCTTCGCAGCCCGGCGTACACAGGCAAGCTGGCGGTGATGTTCGCGGACGGCACCGGCGTGAGGTTGAAGGATGGCGAGCTAACAAGTATCACCGGCATGAATCTTGGGACGGTTGGGGGAATCCTTAAGAGGGTGCGAGATGTCTCGATCAACCGCGGGATCCCGACGGTCACCGACGACGAGATCCAGGCCGCGCGTGCCGTTGCCGCCAAGCAGGGCCGAACACTACACGACTGGTCGTTGCTCTATATCATCGCCGCTCCTGATCCGACAGAGGCGGAGCAGCTCCTGCACGAACTCGGGCAGAGCCCGCTCGTCCGTTACGCGCACCCGCTGGTCCGTGCGGTCCCGTTGGGTAGTGTCACGCCGAGTCTGGAGACAGAGCAGACGTATCTGTTGTCTGGTAACGGTGGGCTAAACGTGACGGCGGCCTGGGCGGCAGGGTTAACGGGGAAGGGGACGCAGGTAGTCGATATCGAAGTTGCCTGGAACTTTGAGCATGAGGACCTGCCGATAGGGTATCCGGCCGATCTCTTTTACAAGCCAGGCATTCCTGAAGATCAGAGCACGCCTGAATATTTACAGCACGGCACGGCGGCCGCTGGTCTCATAGCGGCGTTTGATAACGATATCGGTATTAAGGGGATTGCGCCGGATGCTGGTCTAAAAGTTGCGCAGACAAATACCTCTTTTGGATTGCCTTACAGTCAATTTATAGCACAAATAGTTGGCTACAATTTAGGCAAGCCGTCTGGCATTCGCCCAGGAGCAATAGTGGTGGAAGAAGTTGGAGCACATGGCCCGGCCGATGCGCTTGAATTTTGTCACATGGGCGGAATAGATAGTGAAACACAAGGATGCCTGCCGGTGGAAGCTTATCAATATACGTTCGAGGTCATAGAAGAGGCCGTCAAACACGGTGTGGTAGTCATCGAAGGCGCCGGAAACGGTGGGATCGACCTTGCCACCACTACAGCGTCCACCGGTGGCCCTAACCTTGCTGATGGCGGTGACGACAGCGGGGCGATAATGGTGGGGGCCTCGACCGGTGCCGACATGGTGAAGTTGCCGGAGAGCAACTGCGGTTCGCGCGTGAACGTCTTTGCCTGGGGCAAGGGGGTCGTAACGACCGGGTATGGCGATCTGGCAGACGGTGGAGACAGCAACAGCTGGTACACCGCTTCGTTTCGTGGGACCTCGGCGGCCACTGCGCAGATCGCGGGGATCGCGGCCCTGATGCAGGAATATGTCAAGGTCCTGCATGGTCCGGCGGCCTATCTAAACAGCTATCAGATGCGGGACCTCTTGGTTAAGGCAGGCGAGGGCCACGAGGCGCTCGGCGTGGAGGGGTGCCCGATAGGTGTCCAGCCCGATGTGGGCAAGGCGATGGAGCTTTTGGCCGCGGGGGCGGTTGAACATGTTATCGCGCAGCCTTCTCTGGCCGCGCCATTTGACCTCGACGGCGACGGACGGGCGGATCTGGTGAGCTTCAGCAAGGACCGGAAGTGGTATGTCGATCTCTCCGGCCTGCCGAAGGGGGCCGAGGGGGACCGGTTCGGGGCGTGGGATCTCGTGCTGGAGCCTTTATTGCCGGCCGGCGGCAGCAGCCAACCGGCGATGTATTTCCCTGTGGTGGGTGATTACAACACGGACGGCAAGGCGGACCTGGCGCTATACGAGAGTGTGGCCGGCAAGTGGTACGTGCGGCATACGGATGACGCGCTCCTTTCCGGCCAGTGGGGAGACGGCTGGAACTGTGTGGTCGATTACAGCATCGATCCTAACTGGCAACCTTACGGCCGCCCCGTCCCCGGTGATTACAACGGCGCGGATGACGCACCGCTTACGTTCGACCGCTGGCTAGACCCGGCGATCGTAACGCCCGATGGAGACCTTCTGATCGACTATGTGACGCAGGAAGAGGGCGAGGCCATTGGTGAAGGAACACGGGAATTTGATACCGATATTTCTTTTTTGACTGACGACCAACTTGTCGCTGCGCCGGGATGGGCATATTACATAGCCTACGGGATACCCCCGCCGCTTGTTGTAGCAGAGAATTTCAAGGCCCCCGAGATTGTGAAGGCATATGTACCATCTTCCTATTGGATTGATCACAGTTCGGTTGTAACAGGGGGTGGCGTATATATACAATTGGCTGATGGGTTGATGCTTAAGCAAGTGAATGGAAAGTGGCCATGGCAATGGGATCCCAATCTCGGATGGGCACCGTCAGCAAAAGAATCCGATGGTTGGTTAATTGATGACAAAGACTTCGGCGGGATCGACTGCCGGCCGATCCCGGCCGATTACGATGGAGACGGCGCGCTAGACCGTGCGGTGCAGTGCCCGAACGAGTGGCGCATCCTTTACAGCAACGCCGCCTATCCGGTAGCCTCCGATGGCCTGCGGCACGTGACCCAATCGGGGGCCGCGCCGGTAAGCCCGCTGCCCGGCTACGTCTATCCTGGCGGGTATTCCTACCAAGAGGTCAATGAGCTATACGCAAAGTACAACTACGGCTGCAAGGGCGGGGATGCCGGCAAGTGCACCATCTTCGACCTCCCGCCACCTGTCGGTCCCTACTATCCGCTCTGCCGCAAATACTGGGCGATGAGCGCGCTTGAGTGCCTAAAATATTAGCGTAAACCACATGGCCGTTTCCCTCCCAAGAAAGTCCTCCACGAAGGGGACGTTTCCCTCCCGAAATGTCTGCCATGAAGGGGACGTTTCCCGCCCAGGATATGTTCAGACATCAGCCAGAAAATA
>JACPFG010000123.1 GCA_016183125.1 Deltaproteobacteria bacterium | reverse complement strand
GAGGAAACGATCTCTTCGAGGGAACGGCAAAACTATCGGTCTCGATCGCCACGGCCTCGCCGATCTCCACGCTGATGCACACCGGGATCAATATCCTCAGCACCAACACCCCCGTGATGACAAAGGGATTGCACGATTATGGGATCGACCCGGCCCCATTCGCCACTAAGGTGATGGCCCGCTATGCCGAGGAGATAGCGGGTGTGGTGCACGCCAGGGCAAAGGTTCGGGGGGTCCCGTGACGGCTGCTTCACCAGCCATCGTGCATGAGGTCTTCTCTTCGTTGCAAGGGGAAGGTCCACATGTGGGCGAACCGATGACATTCCTACGGTTTCAAGGTTGCGCGTTGCGCTGTCGGTGGTGCGATACGCCCGCCGCTCTGTCGCACGCGATGACCACCTTTCGGGTCGAATCCCCGCCGCGTTCGTGGCGGTTCAATGCCTTGCCAAATCCGATTGCCGCGGAGGCCTTAACAGAGATCCTGGCGGCCTTTCCGGATGACACGATAGCATTGACCGGTGGCGAACCGCTGGAGCAGGCCGCGTTTCTCGCCGAATGGTTGCCGACCTGTCAGCCACGGCGGCGGATCTTGCTCGAGACCGCCGGCGTCATGACCACGGCCCTCACCACGGTGCTCCCGTTCGTGGACATCGTCAGCATGGACCTGAAACTCCCCTCGTCGACGGGGATGAAGGCCTATTGGTCGGAACACACCGCGTTTATTGAAGCAGCCGTTCGGGCAAACAAAGAGGTCTACTGCAAGATGATCGTGACGGGGCGCACCACGCCGGCCGATATTGCCTCCGCGATCCACCTCGTCCAACACACGGCGCCGAAGGTGCCGATGATTATCCAGCCGGCTTCTCCAACGGCCACCTTCGCAGATGCCCCCGCATCCGCCCAGATTGCCGCGGTGGTGCAACAGTGCCGCGCGCGCCTCCCGAACGTCCGGATGATCCCACAGATGCACAAACAGTGGGGGGTGTTATGAGCGATACACCTCGCGCCGGTGGCCCACTTTGGTAATCACGACGAGTCCTTGGGCATCGTCAATCTGATACACCACCCGCCAGTCCCCTTGCCGAATCCGATAGTAACCATGTGTCCCGGCAAGCTTCTCCACCCCATGGGGCCGTGGCTGATGGACCAGCTGACTGATTTTCATGGTGAAGCGATCGCGATCCTTCGTGGGAATGGCGGCAAATTCTTTCTCCGCGCTGCGGGCAATCCGCAGTTCATATCTTGGCATCGCGCTTGAGGGTCTTCAAAAAGGCCGCAAAGGTCCGCGTCGGTTCGTTCCGCCGCGCCCGGACCGCCCGCAGATCAATGTCATCTTCGGAGAGCGCAAGGCGAACGGCCTCGTTGACGAGATCGGAGAGGGCCCGCTCCTGCTCGGCCGCCTTGAGTTTCAACGCCTTGTGCAAGACCGGGTCGAGATACACCGTTGATCGCCTGAGGGGATGTTCCATGGCCCCACTATGGCGTTTTGACGTTAAGACGTCAATAGAGATTTGCTCGGAATTGTTTTCATTGACAATGAAAACTATTACCTATAGTATTTCATTATGACTGAAAGCATTTTATCCCCGCAGGCCCTGCGATCGTTAGTGGTCGAACAGCGGGAGCGGTTTGACCGGATTGATCTCGGCATCCCCCGCGAGGCACTGCTACAGGTCCGCTCGTTGCTCAAATCGCCGCACGTGGTCGCCCTCACCGGCCTGCGCCGGGCCGGCAAATCCACCCTGCAGGCCCAGGTGGCTCACGCCTGCTTCCCCAATGACTTCCACTATCTCAATTTCGACGATGAGCGATGGGCCGGGTGTACCGCCGCTGATTTTCAGCGGATGCAGGAGGCCTTGCTGACGGAGTTCGGCGACAAGCATCACTTCTTGCTGGATGAGGTGCAAAATATCCCCGGATGGGAACGGTTCGTCCGCCGGTTGCACGACAGCGGCTACAAAGTGATCGTGACGGGATCCAATGCCACGCTCTTAAGCCGCGAAATCGGCGCCCATCTGACGGGACGCCATCATACCCTCGAGATATTTCCTTTTTCGTTCAGCGAATACCTCGCCTTCCATGGCATTGCGCCGGCCGCGCGGACCACGCAGCAGACCGCCCAACTCAAGCGCGCGCTCAATGCCTATCTGCGGCATGGCGGCATTCCCGACGCTGTCAAATATCCCCACCAGGCATTATGCGCCCAGCTGTATCAGGACATCATTTACCGGGATATCAGCGCCCGATATGCCCTCGATTCCCTGAAGAGCCTGCGTGAAATGGCGCTCTTTCTCGTGAGCAATGTGGGGAGGCCGGTTTCCTTTAACAAGGTGCGCCAGATGCTGATGTTGGGAAGTGTCAATACGGTCAAGTCGTATCTCGAATATCTCGAGGCCAGTTGGCTGTTTCTGACGGTTACCGTCTACTCCCCTTCGGTGAAACAGCAACAAATTGCCCCCAAGAAGATCTACTGTATTGATAACGGCCTCATTGATGAGGTGGCCTTCCATTCCTCGGCCGATATCGGTTGGCGACTGGAAAATCTCGTCTTTTTATCCCTCCGGCGGCGGACGATGGAAGTTTTTTATGCGAAGAATCCCGATGGGTCGGAAGTGGATTTTCTCATCCGGGAGGGGACGCGCCCCGCGCAATTGATCCAGGCAACCATGTCGCTTGATGGCGACGCCGCGCGGAAACGCGAAGTGGCAAGCCTGTTGAAGGGGATGGCGCACTACAAGCTTCGGGAAGGAACAATCGTCACCCTCGACCATGAAGAAGAGATCCGTGTAGGGCGCGCCCGTATTCACGTGGTGCCCCTTCTCCACTGGTTGCGTTGACAGCGTTGCAAATTCCGATTAGGCTGATGATATGCTCACGCGCGAACAGTACGAGACCCAGGAACGCGAACGATTGGCGCCGTATGGGTGCCAAGCGGCAGCCTCGCAGGGGCGAGCCGTGCCGGAACCGGAGGACCCATACCGAACGGTGTTCCAGCGGGATCGGGACCGGATCATCCACTCCTCGGCCTTTCGGCGGCTAGAGTATAAGACGCAGGTCTTCGTGAACCACGAGGGGGACTACTATCGCACGCGGTTGACGCACAGCCTGGAGGTCGCGCAGATCTCCCGCGCAATCGCCCGGACCATCCGGTGCAGCTAGCCCATGACTTGGGCCATACGCCTTTCGGCCACGCCGGGGAGGAGGCGATGAATCGGTGCATGGCCGAACACGGCGGCTTCGACCATAATCACCAGAGCTATCGTACCGTCACCCTACTCGAGCACCGGTACCCGGAGTTTCCGGGACTCAACCTCACATTCGAGGTGCTGGAAGGGATCGTGAAACATTCCAGCGAATACGATGCCCCGAAGGCGATACCCGGATTTGTCGGAACAGGATTTCCGACGGTCGAGGCGCAGATCGTAAACCTGGCCGACGAGATCGCCTACACTAATCACGATCTGGACGATGGCCTGCAATCCGGGATGCTGACCCTGGATGGATTGTCGACCGTTGGGCTTTGGCGAACGACAGCCGATCAGGTCCGGTCTGCCTACGGGGATCTCCCGACAAAACCGCTCAAGCACCAGATCATCCGCCGTTTGATACATCGCTTCATCACCGATCTGCTGGCCGAAACGACCGACCGGATCGACGCAAGATCTATCAGGACATTTGCCGATGTGCGCCGAACGGGCAAGGAACTGGTGGCCTTCAGTTCCGCACTGGCGCCACAGATCGGCGAACTAAAAAGCTATCTCTTCAAACACCTATATAGGCACTACCGGGTCGTGCGGATGGCCGATAAGGCACAGCGGGTGATTGTCGACCTCTTCAACGCTTACCGTAAAAATCCGCAGATGCTTCCGGCGGAATATTACGAACAGATATGCGGCGATCAACCCCCGGAACGATTGATATGCGATTACCTAGCCGGGATGACCGACCGATTCGCTTTGGACGAATACCGCAAACTCTTCGATCCACAGGAGAAGGTGTAGGAAGCATTAACCTTACTTGGCAGACCAGTAGCGGCCCAAGATGGCACGAACGTAATGGAGCGTCTCCGCATAGGGAATCTCTTCGATAAACTCTTCCATGTCGAATGGCGCCCCGTCGCCGCGGCGCTGGTGAAAGAGGACGATCCACCGATCCACCGCCTCGGCACCGGCATTGTAGGCGGCCAGCACGAACGCAGTGACGCCCTCGTAGCGTTTCATCAATCCTCTTAGGTGCCACATCCCCATCCAGAGACTGGTCAATGGACGATAAAGGTCTGTGGGATAAAATCCCCTGTGCGAGAGATCGCATCCCCGCGATATCCCGATTCCCGTTGGATCAGCAGGTGGACCAACTCCGGGGCGACTCCCCACCCCTTCCCCAGGCGCTCCATCCAGAGCTCGATATCGTCGGCCGATCCGGCCAAGGCTGCCTCCTCAAGCGCCAGCGCCCATTGGCCGCGTCGCGCCAATAACCGCGACCTATCGTCGGCATACATCGCCGCCACTGCCACACTGCCACCAAAACGGTCCTGCCAGCGGCGCGGCGTTTTTCCGGCGGTCAGTGAATCTACAGCCTTCCCGGCGCGCCGCGCGGCAGCAAGTGCTTGATAGTACCCCCCTCCCCCAGCAATGGCCGTGACCTGATCGTAGAGATCAGCGGCCTCGGCCGTGTGGCCCATCGCCTCAAAGGTGCGCGCGCGCCAATATGTTGCCCTGGCGCGCCAGGTTGGGTTGCCCGTTGCCAGTCTCACTGAATCGAATGCGGAGAGGGCAGCCTGCCACTCCTGCTGCAGGTAATGGCACCACGCAATCGCCCAGCGCGCATGCAGGGTCTCTCCTTCCGACGACCGCTTGCGGTCCAACCAGGCGCTATAGGCGTTGACGGCTTTTCCGTATCGTCCTGTGTCCAGATAGAGAAAGGCGTTCTT
>JACPFG010000024.1:5530-22278 GCA_016183125.1 Deltaproteobacteria bacterium | reverse complement strand
ACTTCCGCCTCCCGCACAGGGAGGGTTAGTAACAACTCCAGCGTGCCCACCTCGCGTTCCTCCGCCCACTTGCCCACCGCCACCGCGGGAACGAAGAAGAGGTAGATCCATTGCATCAGCGTGAAAAAGGGGCGCATGTCGGTCTCGCCGATCAGATAAAATCCGCGGAAGAAGAGCCAGTTGGTGATCACGAGAAATGTAACTAGGTATACGTATGCTATCGGCGACCTAAAGTACGCCAGGAATTCGCGGCGGGTTATCGTGGTAATCGTTTGCATATCTACTCCGTTGCCCTCCCGGGGGCGGGTCCTGCCGCCGGCCGATCCCCTACCCGGTTGTCAACTCCCGGAAGACGTCTTCCAGGCTGGCTGTCTCCTTGCGCAGTTCACGCAGTCGCCAGCCGTTGGCTACCACCCAATCGAAGAGCTGTTCGCCTGCAGCGCCGTTACCTCCGCTCGTCTCGAAGACCGCTTCATGCCAGTTGTTTTCCTTATGGACACACGTCACGAATCGCGCGGCCGGACACCCTGTCGACCGCTCGCGCAGCAGCTGCTCGGCGGCATTGACCAAGAGATAGTAACGGGTGGCCTCTCCGCGATTCTTAAGCAGCTCCTGCAGCGTCCCCTCGCCTACCAGCGCTCCTCGATTGATGATAAGCGCCCTGTCGCAGGTGGCCTCCACCTCCTGCAGGATGTGCGTGCTCAAGATAACTGTTCGTTCCTTCCCCAGCTCGCGGATAAGATTGCGGATCTCGATGATCTGGTTCGGATCGAGCCCGCTGGTCGGCTCGTCCAGGATCAGGACCGGCGGGTGGTGGATCATTGCGGCGGCCAGCCCGACCCGCTGGCGGTATCCCTTGGATAGCTCCCCTATAGGGCGGCCAACTACGGAGGAGAGCCCGCAGCGCGCGACCATCTCCCTGATCCGTCCCGGAGTGGCCTTGCCGTGCACGCCTCGCAGCCTAGCGATGTAGGAAAGAAAATCGGTGACCTCCATGTCGAGATAGAGGGGGGCGTTCTCCGGCAGATAGCCGATCCGGGCGCGCGCGCCGCGCGAATCGCCTGCGACATCGATCCCGTCCACGCTGATCGTGCCGGCGTCCATAGCGAGATAGCCGGTTATCATCCGCATAGTCGTGGTCTTGCCTGCGCCGTTTGGCCCCAACAGACCGACCACCTCGCCATTGGCGATCGTACAGGTAACGTTCTTGACCGCTGTAACGGCGCCGAAGGATTTGCAGAGTCCCTGCACCTCAATCATGGGGCGAGTATATGAAGAATCGGGATCGCCCTGTCAAGGTTTGCCCATGGATAGCGCGCCGAAATCTGACGCAGTCGCAGGCCATAAGCCGAAGTCAGATGTGTAGTGGATTATGGCCTCCTTAGTAACCTACCAAATGGTTGTCAAGGCATCCCAGGCGCGTAGTGCCCCATCCTTGGTCACTACCGGTAGGCGATGGGCTATGGCAGTGGCCGCAATGAGTCGATCGGGAAGGTCAGGGATCGCCTCCCGCGGGACCTGCCGAAGGGCCGCATATACGGCGTAGGTGATGTCCAAAGTTTGCAGCGCGGAGTGCGGGCGTGCAGCAGCCTCTTCGAGTAGGCGAGGTAATCGGGTGCTAACTCGCCCTTTTGCCACCAGGTCATCGAGCTCTATAAGGGTCATCAGGGAGATATAACAGACCGCGCTCCCTTCACGCATCAGATCCAGAACCTGCCGTGCACGAGGACTAAGCCGCGGATGGTCCTCCACGTACCAGATCATGGCATGGGTGTCGACTAGATACCTTTCCATCGCCGCTTCCACTGGGAGGCCAACGCCCGCCGCGTCCGCCGCTGATCCAAAAGGCGAAAGCCCACCGATGGGACCTTGCCACGCAGATCCACTGAGGCCCGTTGTCCCGCGCGGCGGATCGTGATGCCTTCGGATTCCTCCTGTAGGAGGACACGCTGACCCGCGCGAAACCCCGCGGCCTTGGCCAATGGCCGAGGAATAATCACGGCCAACGAGTGCCCTATTTTCATAATCGCTTTTTCCATACAAAAAGTTTAACTTAGATTTAACTTCATGTCAACCACACCGATCCCTACGTAGTTTGTGCAACAAAGGAGGGGATCTTTATCCACTTGATGCGTGGGGCAGAGAGGTAACTGTTATGACGTGCTTTCGGAAAGCGGCGAGGGCGGGGCGGGGGATGAGGGATATGCGCAGCGAGCCGCATCGATGGGGATGATATTGCGGCGAGCGAGGATAAGCCGCGACGAGGCCCGTAAGCCGAGGAGACGGTGGCCCGAATCCACCGACCCCGGCCGAGGCCGCATCGGAAGTGTGAGTCGAAGAAGGCCTATTCAGTGGTGACGACACGCAGATGCGGATCGGGAATGACAAGCCCAGTTGGCGGATTATGAGCATTTCCAATGGCGCGCGGATCGTAAGGGTTAAGATATACCGCCTCTGCGCGATACGGATATGAAGGTGTTCCCTCAACGCGGCGCAGGTTCACCCGCGCGTTTCCATTGAGGCCTACGAGTTCTATTACCTCTTCGGTTACTTTAAGCACACGAAAGGTCCCAGCGGTTATTCCATGGTATATATTGGCAAACGCTGCGGTCACTTCTTCCTGTGTTATTCCCCATCGCGCAGCGACAATGTCAGCCAGCTCACCTAATGTGTGGGCCTTGGAATCTACTTTGCCATTCCATTTATTGCCGTTTGGTCGGTCCGATCGTGACGCGACACGATTGCCGTTACCGTTGGCACCTTCATTTTCTAAGGCAGGAGCCGACGTTTCCCGGACAAAGACTAGAGGCCTTGCGCCGGTGGCAGGCCCTGTTCTGAAGGGGAGACGCCCACCGGCAAATGCCAGTCGGCCGCCGCCGAGGAACGAGTCAGTCACCGATTGTGCCGCCGTTTCGATTCCCGCTCTTCCCATCTGAGCCGCGCGACCAAGCGGGCCGGCCAGTCCCGCCGCGGCAGTCGCCGCCAGGGCCAGTGGAAGGGCGCCATGAAGTGCTTGCCGTGCTCCTTGCGCCGTGGCTCCAGCCGCCGCCGCGATGGCGCCCGTTGCTATCGCCAGTGGCGCCGCGCGGATCGCCTCCACCTGCGCCAGAACCTCGTCGGCAGGCGGAAAGAAGGTATGGAGCAGATATTCCCCTGCGGTCTTGCGCGGCATCGGCTGGGCAAGGCTTTCGATTAATCCCGCCCAGAGACCGGTGGCCAGTGCTATCGCTTGATCGGAAATGTGACCGGATTGGCGCGCCGATCTGTCGGCGGCGGCCACCCACTCATCCCTCCGGGCACGGGCTGCTGACGCGGCCTCGCCTGCCTCGCGCGCACCGGCCTCGCTAATCGCGGCATCCCATGTCGTCGGCCGGCAGATGCTGTCTGTATTGCGGATGCAAGAAACGCGCTCTCCATGTCCCATATGGTGTTTACCTCCTCTAGTACACGGCCACACCTATCTAAAATGATTATCGTCAGTCCACAGAAAAAGTTGCTAAGACAGTCCATGCATCGGCAAGGCGGTCAAAGTAGAATGATTTAGATATGTTACGGTTTTTTGAGGATGGTGCGCAGCAGTTGCGGATCGGTGATCGGGGCCTGACAGACGCCGGCCCTACAGACAAATGCGGTCGGTTCTTCGACGTCCAGTCGGCCGGCCAGGAGCGGCCAGTCCCGCCAACTGACGGGGATCAGAGCCGGATCGGCGGGGAAGATAATCCGTTCAGGATGGTAGCCGGCCCAGCCGGCGGCAAGCATCTCGCGCGTGACCGCAGCGCGAACCTGACCTACAATCACTATCTCCAGAGGCGGAACATCTGCCAGCGTCATCCCAGCAAGCAGCGCTGCCATGGCCATCGGATGACGACCGGCGTTCGCTGCGACTCCCCGCCAAATCATATGAGCCTTGTCCCGATAACTCTCGATCCCGGTGAGTGCCGCCAGCCGAAAGCAGCATTCGGCATAAATCGCTGTGGCCGATGGGAGCGGCTGGTCGTTTAAGGCCCGCGGCCGTACGATCACATCGGCGGTATCGGTTCCGCTCAGGTAGAGTTGACCGGTTGCGGGGTCAAGAAAGCGTCGCTCTGCTGTCGACGTTAGTCCTAATGCCGACTCCAGGTACTTAGGCGCCCCGGTGGCGAAAAAGCAGGCAATGGCAGCGGCGATCAGATATGCATAATCATCGGCAAATGCCGGGACATTGTGCGTGCTATCTGCGGCTATGTGATAGAGCGACCCATCTCGCACGCAGTGGGTATGCACTGCGTCCCATGCCGTCTCGGCGGTGGCGATATATTCGGGCTCGGCCAGCCCCATGCCGGCGTGGGCCAGCGCCGCAATTGTTAGGGCGTTCCATCCGGTCAGCAGCTGGGTTGCACGACCCGGGGCGAGTCGTTGAGCACGGCGGTTGAGCAGGCCCTGCCGTGCGGTGTGCAGCGTGGCGGCGACCTCCTCGACCGATCGTCCAAGTGCCGCCGCTGAGTCAGATATAGAAGCGGCTCGAAATAAGATGTTTTTCCCCTCGAAATTTCCCCCTTCGGTCGCCCCGTACACCTGTCCCACAACGGCCAGCTCTTCCGTGCTTAGTTGCGCACGCAACTCGTCCCATCCCCAGGTGTAGTATTTACCCTCTTCCCCCTCACTATCGGCATCATGGGAGCTCGCAAAGGCGTCGCCCTCACGCATCTCCCGGCAGAGGTAGTTAACAGTTGCCCGCGCCGCGTCTCGGTAGGCGTTATCTCCGGTTCGGCAGAAGGCGTCGGTATATAGCGGGATCAGCAAGGCATTATCATAGAGCATCTTCTCGAAGTGTGGAACGAGCCATCGCTCGTCCACACTGTAGCGATGAAACCCCCCGCCTACCTGATCGCATACTCCCCCCTCGCTCATTTTACGAAGCGTTGTGAGTGCCATCTCAAGCGAGGCTTCATTTCCCATCGCTCCGTGGCGCAGCAGGAACTGGCAGACCGTCGGCATCGGAAATTTTGGCGCCCCGCCGAAGCCTCCGTGTGCCGAATCATAGACCCGCGCCAGTTCCTCGGCGCCGGTAGTGACGGCAGCGGCCAGCGACACCGAGGTGGCGGACGGTTCGCTAGGCGCACCGGCTTCCACAGCGGCCAGCGCAGCCTTCATCCGCTCTACGTTGCGCTCCACCTCGGTCCGTTGCTTGGCATACGTTTCGCTTACGGCGGCCAAGAGTGGGCCGAAACCCGGCAGATTGTATCGTGGCGTCTTCGGAAAGTAGGTCCCGACATAAAACGGCTCCCGTTCCGGCGTGCAAAAGACGGTCAACGGCCATCCGCCACCGCCGGTCATCAGCTGGCAGGCGGTTTGATAGATCTGATCTAGGTCCGGCCGCTCCTCCCGGTCGACCTTGATGTTGATGAAACGCTCGTTCATCAACCGCGCTATCTCGGGATCGTCGAACGATTCGTGCGCCATGACATGACACCAGTGGCAAGCCGCGTATCCGATCGAGACCAGCACCGGTTTGTCCTCGGCCCGCGCTCTGGCAAATGCCTCCGCGCACCAGGGATACCAATCCACCGGGTTCTCCGCATGCTGGCGGAGATAGGAGGAGGTTTCGTGCGCCAAACGGTTAGGCATGCCGTCAGTTCACCACCGCAAGGTCGCAAACGCAATTAAAAAGGCATTGTGCTATAATAGTTTCGTGCCAAGTCCGCCGATCTATGCCCTCGTTCTATCGGGTGGCGGGGCCCGCGGGGCCTACGAGGCCGGCGTGGTCCATTATATGCGCACGGCCCTGCCGGCGCCGGTGCGCGATCGTTCCTTCCAACTGCTCTGCGGCTCGTCGGTGGGCGGGATCAACACCTGTTTTCTGGCGAGCCATGCAGAGAATCCGCGTGCTCAAGGAGAACTTATTCGAAAGACATGGGAGATGCTCCGGCAAGAGGAGATCTACCGGCGGGATGTGGCCGCCGTCTCCCGGCTTTTTTTCCGCTCCTTTGCCGGTATTTCGCTCAATATATTTCGCAAGCCGCCGACCGAGGCGGTGCATGAGAAGGGGATCCATTTCCACGGCCTGGTGGACACCGAGCCGTTTCCCCGGTTCCTTAAACGGATCGTCAATTGGGAGCGGATCGGCAGCAACATCGCCCGCCGTCTCCTGCACGGCGTGAGCCTGACGCTTACGAACATGCAAAGCGGGCAACTCGAGTTTTTCATCCACAAGCATCCGGAGGTGCCGTATACGGGCGATTATCCGGTACACTTTGTCGAGCTAACCTGGCGGCATGCGATGGGGGGCGCGGCTATCCCGATCCTCTTCCCGCCGGTGGAGATCGGCGGCACCCATTATGCCGACGGCGGCCTGCGGTTAAACACCCCCATGTCACCGGCGATCCATATGGGGGCGGATCGGGTCGTCGTGATCGGCATGCACGACCCAGCGGAGGCCGCACAGTCCCGCAGGGTCGCAGCGGACGGTCCCCACCCTCCGCCGACACTGGGCGAGATCCTGGGAAAGATCTTGAGTTCCATCTTTCTCGATCGGCTCGACTACGATCTGAAGCAGATGCGGCGGATCAATCGGATAGTCGAGTGGGGCGAAAAGGTATATGGGCCTAAATTCTTGGCGGAGATCAATCGGATGCTGGTGCGCGAGGGGATAGTCGGGGACGTGGCTAGCCGGGGACTAAAGCGCCTGGAGGTCTTAAGCATCTTCCCATCGCGCGATATCCGGCAACTCTTCGCCGAATGCATCAGCGGCCCAGGCGGGCTTAGCGGGTTTTCCGCATTCGAAAAGGTACTCCTCCGGCTGCTCGATGTAGACATGCATCGCGGACAGGAGTTTTTGAGCTACTTTCTCTTCCTGCCGCCGTATATCAAGGCGCTAGTGGAGCTGGGCTACGAGGATGCCAAGAAGCGCCATGACGAACTGATCGCATTCTTGAGCGCCTAAGTCAGGAAAGTCCGTCTTGTCTCTACCGGCGCGACTTGCTATATATCCTACCTATGATCATAGGTCTTACCGGTAAAAACGCGGCTGGAAAGGGCGAGGTTGCCAAGTTTCTGACAGAGGGGGGCTACCATTACTACTCGCTTTCGGACGTGGTGCGCGAGGAGATGTCTCGCCAACAGGTACGGATTACGCGGGAAAATATGATCGTCTTTGCCAACCGGATGCGCTCCGAGCAGGGCCCGTCGGTGCTGGCAGAACGGATCCTGGCCAAGCTAGATCCGGAGAAGAATTACGTCATCGATTCGATCAGAAACCCCTTCGAGGTAGAGGCCCTCCGGCGCCGCAAGGACTTCGCGCTGCTCGTTGTTGATGCGGAACCGGCCCTGCGATTTGAGCGGATCAGATCCCGCTCGCGCGAAAGCGATCCTCAAACCATAGAGGAGTTTCGCAAGGTCGAGGCGGCCGAGGCGGCCAGTCCAGATCCGAATGCTCAGCAGCTCAATAAAATCTACGAGTTGGCGGACGCCGTGGTGGAAAACAACGGGGCGCTTGAAGAGCTTTACGACCAGGTTCGGCAAGTTATGCGCGCCTTAGCGGCAGATGCGAAGCGGCCCGATTGGCATACGTATTTCATGGACATTGCGAAGGTGGCCGCTCTGCGGAGCAATTGCCTCAAACGTAAGGTGGCGGCGGTTATCGTGCAAGATCACCGGATCATCGCTACCGGCTATAACGGCACGCCGCGCGGGATCAAAAATTGCAATGAAGGCGGATGTCCGCGTTGCAGCCATTTCGGCAAGAGCGGGCAGGACCTCGGCTATTGTCTCTGCTCGCACGCGGAGGAGAACGCAATCGTCCAAGCCGCCTATCATGGCGTGCGGATCAAGGGGGCGACCGTCTACACGACCTTGTCGCCCTGCCTCCTCTGCACCAAGATGATCATCAACGCCGGAATCGCCGAGGTCATCTACAACGCCAGCTATCCGATGGAGGATCTGACGCGTAAACTACTCGACGAGGCCGGCATTACCACCACTCAGCACATCCTCTAAAAATAGAACCGTGCGCCGAGGCCTCCCGTGATATCCACCGTCGTTGCGGGGGCCAGCTCGATCCCCGGGGCCACCTCAATGAAGAGCTCGATCGGGTGCTGTGCCCACTGGAACGCCAGTCCTACCGGCACGCGAATACCGACCAATGTCCGGTCCGCATTTTTGCCCCGTTCGTCGAAGGCCACCTTCCCACCCACCCCGGCGTAGAAGGGGATACCTACAGCCGCACCCGCCATGGAGAGATCGAAGAAATCGTACGTCACGTCGCCGATGAGCGTTACCGCCTCATCGATAAACGACCAGGAGACAATCCCATCCACCGCCAGCCGCTCGCTGACATATCCCTTGCCGGTGAGCCCGGTCGGATCCCCAAGCACTATGCCGAGACCGAAACGCTTTCCCTCCGGGCCGTGGGGAGATACACCTGCCCAGGCCGGCACACCGATGGCCACAAGCAGGAATACCACGAACCATCTGCAGCTTCTCCTAGAGCAAATCATAATTGCCCCCTTTCGTCTTGCTCCATCTATTCACCACACTCCAATTTAGGAATCCCGTGTCATCCAAGTCCAACTAGTTGTGGGGGCGGTCGTCCCGTCCTCGCACTGCACCCCGTCTAAGCTGGCTCGGTATAATGTAGTCGGAGCCATACCCGCATGATCGCACCGAATCTCTTTGTCCGAAGCATCGACCGCCAGCAGACAGCTAAGCCCAGAGGCCGGGTCGTCTGCGGGCGCGACCTGAAATGTCGTTGCGGTGACAGAGGCCAAGGCGACTCGGCATGAGAGGCGAACGCGAATCGGCTGCGTAAGTTTTGCCTTGGCGCGCAGGCCGCCGCTCCCCTCGCCGCTGCGTGGCAGCACCTCAAAGACCCTAATGTTTCCAACCTTGCCGCCGCACGTCGCCGTGTCGAGATCGAAATCGTCTAGGATGCCGTCCAGATCGCAATCCTCCTCATCCCCGTCGGCCACACCGTCGGCGTCATCATCTGCATCGGCAAAATTGTTTACCCCATCGTCATCGGCATCTTCCTGCTTGGCGGGCTCCTTGGAAGGTGTGGCTATCCCATCGGTGATCCGCAACTCGCCAAGATCGAGTGATGTATCGGCCCCCATCACGTGCACTACCGGGGAGGGGAATCTCCCCGGCCCGGGGTCGGTCTCCAGTGAACCGATATGTGTATTTGCGCTTAGCAGATCGAGGCGGTAGACGCGGTTCGACTTTACGCTGAGCGTGAAGGTGCAGTCAGATGCGACCGTCGCGCTGAGCGTTTCATTGGCCGCGTTCGTCGTAATGACCTGATCCGCCTCGCAACCGCTCCCGGTCGACTTTAGTCCGACGGAACCGTTAAGCGTGCGCGTAGGGTTGCCTGCCTCCGATCCACCAGCCGCACCGCAGCCGGCGGTTGCAAGCCAGAGCAGCACAGGTCCCATAATAATGATGATACGACTGGATTGCATGACCAAGGCCCCCCCTCCGTCATTGCGCCATCTCCCGTTCGCCCATCGAAGTAACAGGGAACATCTGTATAGCCACCTGCACCACCGTCTCACCCGCCTCGTCGGAGGCGGCCAATTTCAGCAGCTCCTGGCGAAACTCGCGAATCTTCCTTTTCACATCTTCCAGTTGCCGCCGCGGAATCCCCAAGGTCAGCGCGCTGACGTCACGCTGTTCTGCGGGCACCAGAGGCAAGAGCTCCCGGGCCAAGCGGAGCAGCTCCCTATGATAATTCATGACAATGATCGAATCGACATCGGGACCGGTTGAAACCAGCGAACTCGTCTGCCGCCTCTCGATCGTGGGCGAGATCTGACGGGCCAGCCATTCAGCCGTCCCGTCGAAGCCCTTCGTGACCACCAGCTCCCGGATGACAGGGTGGAACCACTCGGAGTAGAACGTATACTGTTCGCGCCCCAGCGGTTTGAGTTGACTGAACTTGCGCGATTGCAGCAGGCGGCGATAGTAACGATCCTTCTCCTCATGCGTGGCGGCCTGGTTGAACCAGACTAGGTTGCGAAAGAACTCGCGCTCCTGCTTGTTTAGCTGTAGCCCGGCCGAGAATTTCTGAATACTCTCCTATACCAATCCCTTAAGAATTGGCGGTAATCGAGATAGCGAAACAACTCCGCCGGGCTCTTTTGCCGTACCATGGCGAGCGATTATATGCCGAGGAAAGGACAGGAGCAAGGTAATAAAAAAACTATCGTATTCTACAGAATACAAAAAATCATTATAACACTATGAAATCACATATAATTATATATTATAAGTATATGAATCAATCAATATAGAATACATCACGTGGCTCTCCCGGCCACTAGCGAAGAGACCACATGCGGGTCCGCGAGTGTAGTCGTATCACCAAGTTCTTGCAGTTCCCCCGCCGCGATCTTGCGCAGGATCCGACGCATGATTTTCCCCGAACGGGTCTTGGGAAGTCCATCGGTGAACTGAATCTTGTCCGGCACCGCCAGCGCCCCGATCTCCTTGCGAACATGGGTTGCCAGGGTGCCTGGCAGTTCCGTAGAAGCCGCCAGTCCAGCCTTCAGTGTCACATAGGCATAGAGCGCCTCACCTTTGATAGCGTGCGGGAAACCGACCACAGCCGCTTCCGCCACCGCCGGATGGGCCACCAGTGCCGATTCCACCTCCGCGGTGCCGATCCGGTGCCCACTCACATTGATCACATCATCCACCCGGCCCATCAGCCAATAATATCCATCGGCGTCTTGCCGGGCGCCGTCCCCGGTGAAATAGACACCTGGGAACCGACTGAAATAGGTCTCCTTGAACCGTTCATGATGCCCGTACACTGTCCGCATAATTCCCGGCCACGGCTCCGCGATTACCAAAAAACCACCCTCATTAGGGCCGCAATCACTCCCGTCTTCGTGGATCACTTTTGGTCGAACGCCGAAGAAGGGGAGCGTTGCGGAACCGGGTTTGAGCGGAAAGGCCCCGGGCAGGGGTGTAATCAAGATCCCGCCGGTCTCGGTCTGCCACCAGGTATCGACTATCGGACAGCGGCCACCGCCGACGTGCGTGTGATACCAGACCCATGCCTCCGGGTTTATCGGTTCACCCACGGTTCCCAAGACTCTAAGTTTCCGCAAATTGTGTTTTTGCGGCCACCCCTCTCCATCGCGCATAAGCGCGCGGATAGCAGTAGGCGCTGTATAGAAGATCGTCACGCCATACTCGGCGCAGATCGACCAGAACCGATCTGGTTCCGGATGGGTCGGTATCCCCTCGAACATAACGGATGTCGCCCCGGCGCATAGCGGCCCGTAGACTACGTAGGAATGGCCGGTGACCCAGCCGATATCGGCCGTGCACCAGAAGATGTCGTCCATATGATAGTCGAAGACATATTTGAAAGTTGTCGCGGCATAAACCATATATCCGCCGGTTGTATGCAGCACACCTTTCGGTTTTCCGGTCGATCCGGAAGTATAGAGGATAAACAACGGATCTTCAGCATCCATCGCAGCCGGTGAACAGGTCTCCGACGCACCGGCCATCTCCTCATGCCACCACCGGTCCCTGCCGGTCTCCATAGCTACCGTTGTTCCCGTGCGGCGATATACGATGCAGGTGTCTACCGGATTGCCGGCGGCGGCGGCCAGGGTTATCGCTTCATCTATCGTTGCCTTGAGCAAGATCTCCTTTGGTCCGCGCTTGACGCCGTCAGCCGTCACTACAAACGAGCTCTTTGCATCGATCAATCTATCCTTGATCGATTCGGCCGAGAAGCCGCCGAAGATAACGCTGTGGATCGCGCCGATCCGCGCACAGGCCAGCATTGCCACAGCCAGCTCCGGGATCATCGGCATATAGAGCGTCACGCGGTCGCCCTTTTTGACGCCGCGCGCCTTTAGCACGTTCGCGAACTTGCAGGCATCGGTCAGTAACTCGGCATACGTGACCGTTCGCTTCTCGCCATCGTTTCCCTCCCAGTGGTATGCAACCCGTTTCCCATGACCCGCCTCGACTTGTCGGTCAAGAGAGTTGACGCAAAGATTAGTTTTTCCGCCGCAAAAAAATTTGATGTCGATCCGGTCCATGAAGTCGTACTCGCGCACCGTGTGCCACGGCTCATACCAGAAAAACTCC
The DNA here is from genome assembly GCA_016183125.1 of Deltaproteobacteria bacterium. Classification (GTDB taxonomy): domain Bacteria; phylum UBA10199; class UBA10199; family JACPFF01; genus JACPFG01. The sequence goes on along the minus strand of JACPFG010000024.1, from coordinate 10,191 downwards.
TTGGCGATGTCGCCCCAAAACCCCTCCGAATCGGTTATCGACCTGTCATATAGCCGCTGATATTCCTCCCGCGACTGCACGTAGGCCTGCGACGCCCATGCCGGCTGCGGAAAGGTCCGGCTCTCCTGCTGAACGGACTGAATTGTCCCTTTTGCCATGGGTCACCTCCGATTATGAGGGGTTGGTTAAACCATCAGCCATCGGTTACCTTAGGAGTACGGTCGGAATCAACAAAATTGCTGAGCCAATCTTGCCTCTTGGCGAGTTCGTACCGCTCCGGTGTGCCGACGTCGTTCCAGTGGCCGATGTGCAGGAATGTGCCTATCCGACCCCCGGCAGCCAGTATCGGCTGCAAGCCATCTTTGATCAGACACGATGGACGGGCTTCCGGCAGGGTATCCAACAGACGCTTTGTGCAGACTTGAGCGCCGGCATAAAAATGTTCGCCGGCGCCTATCCCCGTCAGCCAGCCATCCGCAGAGATCGACACCGGCTTATACGTTTCCGCAGGTGCCAGCCGGCGGACGACCATAAGGCCATCGCCCCCCTTCGCGCAAAATTGCGCTATTACGTGCGAGAGATCGATTGCGATCAATGTGTCGGCATTCATCAATATGAACGGGGCGTCGCCAAAAAATGTCTCGCAACGTTTCATGCCTCCGCCAGTGCCCAGGATCGTCGGCTCAAACGAGTAGGAGATGTGCAGCCCATAACGATTGCCGTCGCCGACATGGGTACGAATCTGCTCTGACAGGTGGTGAAGGTTGATCATGACGTCCTTCACGCCTCCCCGGGCAAGTGTGTTGAGGGCAAAATCGATCAGTGGCCGATTCCCGACCCGCAACATCGGTTTCGGCACGGCGTCCGTCAGTGGGCGCAAGCGGGTGCCCAAACCGGCGGCCAGGAGCATCCCCTTGGTGATCATCTCAGGTGTCCGGTTCAAGTCGAGCGCCTTATTCTTTCCATTCTGGTACATAGGGCTTCATGACCTCATATAGTGCCGGCCCTTCTGGGATCTGCTCTAACGCGGCCCTCACGTAGCGCAGCGACGTCGGAATGAACGGCAAGAAATCTGGGTTCCCCTTGACTCGGTCGATATAGACGAACCGGCCCGCGTCTTTTAATTTGCGTTGAACAGTCACTCGATGAAAATCGAGGCGAGTCTGCTTCGGATCGCGCCCCGATTTTTCTGCAAAATAGTCGACTAGTTCGTACACGAGCTCTTGGGGCAACTCTACATAAGAATCGCGCAATAGGGCGACAAGGTCGTAGACATAGGGCCCGCGCAGGGCATCCTGAAAATCTAGCATAAAAAGTCGATCGTGATGTACAATGAGATTCCGGCTCTGAAAATCCCGGTGCGTGAAACAGTACGACATCTCTAATATTTGATCGGTCAACTTGCGGGTCCATTGCTGAAAGGTCTTGAAAAACGCTTCTCTCGGCGGTTCCGGCAGGCGAGCCATTAGGCCGAACTCGCGGAAGTGATCGAACTCCCAATTGAGCAGGGTGGCATCAAATGAGCGGCGCAGCGCAATGCATCCCTCCACCCGCAATCCAGAGCCCTTTCGTTGGAGCTCGGCCAAAAGATCGATGGCGCGGCGATACCATGTGCGCAGGGTTTCAATATCCGCATCGGCAACCGCGTTTGCCAGCAACATGTCGCCCAAGTCTTCCAGTAACAACCAGTTGTCCGCCGCGCTAAAATGCCGCACGCGTGGCACGGGCAGCTCGGCCGTCGCCAGGGCGCGCCCGATCTGTACAAACGGGAGTTCGTCCGTTACGCCCTGCGCATTGGTTATCTCTTCCGAGGCGCTGGCCATCCCCTGCGGCATGACCATGACGACGAGGCTCGAACCATCTGTAAGATTCGCGCGGTAGTAAGTCCGATACGAGGCGTGAGCATGGAGCTGAACAAGCGATTGGAGTGATGCGCATCCAAGTTCGGTCAGTAATGCATTGAGCCGATCATTCATCTGGGATCACCTTCTCATGGATTAACGGTAAACGCCACATCGCCGTTGCTTGCCTGTTCGAATACATTGCATGCGATCGTGGTTGCCCCCACTGCAGCTCCGCTTGGCACGACAAAGGTCAATCGTTCGAGTTCGCCGGCTGCAGGCGGATCGACTAGTGCATAAGCCGTCGCTATGGCGGTGGAGCCGCCGACCACTACTATGTTCTGCTGCGCCTCAGCGGAGAATCCGAAGCCAAATATCGTTATCGTGTCGCCCGCCCTCCCCGCCACCGGCGCTACCCGTGTTACTATAGGCGACAATTGGGCAGGCACAGACTCGTCAAATTCCACCGAAGGCGCGTTCCCGCACCCGAAGGTTAGGAAGAGAGAGAAGGCGATAGCGATGATCGTCGATATGTATGCGCGTCCGTAGGCATCCATGCCGGGCACCGTAGCTAAGCCTGCTCCCGATGACAAGGCCTCAAATGAAAGCGCCGCTCATGGCGCGTAATTTGCCCCACGGGGAGAGGCGGTAAAAGGTTTGTAATGATCTGTGTAGGGCCGCCAGCCGGTGTGAACGCAGATAGCTGGCCTGCAATTGACGGCAAAAACGATAGGCCAGCTCAGAGGCCAAGTGATACCGTTCCGACTGTTCGGCAGTTATCCCCTCCACTAGCCGATAGCGGGCGAAGAGCTGATCGTGCAGGTGAAACCCCTCTGCCTGCTCACGCAGTATCGTCGCGCAGCAGATGAATTTGTCCACCTCGGCCTGTATCTCCAATTCCAGTTGCGTGGCCGGTACCGCATTCAGAAATTTCCATAGGATGCAGCAGAGATGGCTTATCCCCTCAATAGCAATGCAGAGCGGACCGACGTTGCCTTCATGCAGACATGTATACGGATCGTCCTCGGCCAGCGCTGCGAGTATGGAGGGGGCTATGTAGAGTCCTACTTCGAGTTCGGCGCCGCGCTGACGCAACAGCAATAATTCATTTAAATCGGGAGGGAGCGGGGCGGTCCGGCCGGCCAGCCTTTGCGCGGCCTCTGCGCCGATAAGGAAGCGGTCCAGCGGCGGCAGGTTGCCCAGTCGGTAGACCGTCTGTAGATACGCCGAGATATGGTGGAGGATCATTGAGGGGTCTTCGTCTGTGGGGTCAGCACTATCCCTTCCTGCTTGAGCAGGTCGCCCAGTCGCTCACTCCCCGTTTCGAGCCACCGTTCGTAAAGCGATAGCAGATCGACGTTGGAATATGGGCGTCCGACCCGTTTCGTAACGGCCAGCACTTCTACACAGTCGGCGAATTTTTCACCCAGTTCGGCAAAGATCTCGGCGAACGTGCGCTGGTTGGCCAGGATCTGGGCAAGATTGCGATAGGCCGTGCCACCCATGTTTATGTAATAGTCGATGGCCACCAATCTCCTGGCGGCCCGGGCCGGGAAAAAACCGGCGACATACAGGGAAGAATCCCCAATTTTTTTGAGCGCGCGGATCCGTTCGCTGCGATCGCCTGCCAGCGCTCGCGCCAGCAGGACGGCCAGTGGCGTCTCCTCCATGGCCTCTGTGCCCGGTTGTTGTTCAAATAGGCGTTCCGTCCTTTGAAATTCATGCAGCAGATTGACGAGATAAAATTCAGTGATCTCCGCAAGATCGACACGAACCTCGCCCACCGCCGATTTTACGGTATCCCGGAAAAACTCCGTGAGGTTGTGCTGCCGTAATATTGCCGTTTTTAGGCCCTGCCACGGCGCCATTGGCTCTATTATACCTATTCTGCTGCAATCGATCAAGGGACTATAGTGGTGGTGGACTATAGTGGTGGATGGGTTGTGACAGCCGGCACCGGTGGGTGGCGCAGGTCTTTACCCATGCGGGCAAGGAAGATCCCGCCGAAAAGTGCCTTTTGAAAATAGTTTGCAAACATCCAGAGCAAGGTCATCGCCAATATCAACTCCTGCGTAGTGACCGCTCCCTGCTCCAACGGAGGAGTTGCAATTGATCCACGCAGCATCTCCACAAAGGCGGCATTAGTAGTGCCCAATCCGCCAGGCGTGATCGGAATCGTCCCGATTAGAATCACAATAGGCACTGCCCCCAGCAGTTGCCAGAACGGCACATGGGTATGGAAAAGGAGGGCTATCGCATAGAAGGTCAACGGGAACATCGCATGTATAGGCAGACGCCAAAGTGCCAACCTCGCGTAGTCGAAAAGTGTGGCCTCGCGAAAGATCCGGACCAGATGTTTAGTCTCGAGCCACGCCAGCAGACGAGACCAGCCAGGAAGCCTGGCGATCAGCCGAAGACGTCCTAGGCGCCAGAAGCCCAGATGGAGGCACATCGCAACGACCGCCACCCCTGCGATGATGCGCACAAACGGACGGATGGCAACCCCTGCGATCTGATAATCGTGGAGCAGGCTGCCGACAAATGCCAGAAATATTGCCCAACCGATGTCGGCCATCAGGATTAGAAAGAAGACCCCCAGCACATCCGGGATCGGGATACGCCGCTTGCGATGAAGGTAGTAGGCAAATGTCGCTTGCCCCATGCCGTAGTTAACCACGCTCACCGGATATGTAGCCAGACGGGCTGCCACCAGATCTTGCCATCCGATCGGTTTTGTAAATCGGGTAAAGACCGCCGCCGTGCCGCGCGTGTCGATCCATAGGACATAACCGAAATATGCCACTGCAAGCACGATGAATC
>JACPFG010000024.1:0-5505 GCA_016183125.1 Deltaproteobacteria bacterium | reverse complement strand
ATGAATCCGGGGAGATTGGCATAACCGATAGCTGTTATTAACCTTCCCGGTGGGTACTGTTGGAACAGGAAATAAAAAATTCCAGCTGCAATTATCCAAGGAATTCCTTGAGTTAGCAATTGGCCGAGTCGATGGGCAAAAAAAGTGCGCAACTTTTTTCTCCTTGTGCCGATACCCATAACAGAAGGGGATGTCCCCGACAATAGCGAATGGACTTGATGGAGGCATGGGAGAAGGCAGGAGCCTCCATCTCTAAATCCCCCACTCCTTCTCCCAATCTTCGGGCCGGTGATCAATCGATCGCCGGCCCTTTTTTTTCGGTCCTTCGCCGGTGCAAGGCACGGTCCTTCGAAGATCTTGACGACGAAATTTCCATCTATCCGAAGGATTGCCTGAGCAAGTCGCCAGGCCATTTGGGCCAATTCGTATGAGCGGTAATTGTCCTGAAATTTTACCCCCGTCGTGTGCGGCGCCATGTCTGACAGTACGATATCGGCCTCTCCTTCAAGCAGGGCCATTACTTGGGCAGCAAGTGTATGGACCTCTTCGATATCTGCTTCGATTACCTTAAGATTTGGCATCAACGCGATCTGTACGGGGTTGCGGTCGACGCCAACCACCAGGCCTGTTGATCCGACCCAGGCGGCCAGCGATTGTAACCATCCGCCCGGCGCACAGCCTAGATCGACTACGCGGTACCCAGGTTGTACTAGATGGTATTTGGTCTGAATCTCGTCGATCTTGAAACCGGCACGACTGGCCCGCCCTGTGGCCTTAGCCATGCGATAAAAACGATCCTTCCGCTCGTACTTAGCCACGAAAGGATCTTAGCAACTTTTTGCGATATCTGCCGATAATAATAATAGAACCCCTCCATGCAAGAGGGCTCTATAGCATTGGCAAGGGTATTGCAGTTACCGTTTGGCAGAGGAGCGTAAGCAAAATGGTAAATAAGGCACAACCAGTTGATATTAAATTGTTTTTTTCCGAAGGCGTGCTCGGGGAGCTTACCCGCACAGTGGGGAAGGGCCTCTCCACTTTAGGGTTCAAGATCCCAGATGCTGCTAATCTGGCAACGGCTGGGACCGACCTTAAACGTCTTAATAGCGGAGGTGCTGCCGGTAGGCCGAGGGGTGTCTTCGGCAATTTGGCCGATGCAGCCCGTTTTATTAAAAAGCAGGTCAATCCGGAGGCGATCGCCAATCTCGTAATAGAGGTTGCGAACAGAAATCCTGGATTAGCAGCGAGGATGCTGCGAGAGGTCACCATTAATGCGGCAGACATTCAGGTCCGAGATCCGCAAGGCCAATTCGTGGATCCAGCTACTATAAAGGCCTGAAAGGGGGCATGACCCATGTATCAATGGACACGCGCTGACATCTTGAAGATCTTCGAACAACTCGTCGAACGGGACTGCCCGCTTTTTGCGCACCCCGAGTTTCGTAAGGGGATGACTAGGGGTCAAAACCTGTTTGCCAATCAGGTTATCCGCGAGGCGAATGGTAATGTCGCCTACAGATCGGTCGATTTCGATATCAACGACTTGCCGGAAAATGAGTTCTGGCGAAGGATCGATAACACCAAACATGCCGATTTTATTGAGGAAAATGCTGCTGCCGCAATCGTGAAGATGGCCGAACGTTTCGGAATTTTCCACTAACCTCCATTTTGGACGCAACTTTTTCGTAGACCTGCCGATACTATAAGTGGGAGAGGTGAAGGACCCTGGGGGAGCTGAAAACAATCGGCTCCCTTTTTTTCGCCCGAGGGAGCCCAGTGGCGACCAGTCACGGGAGTGTCCTCATGCGGAAGCGCACAGACCTGGGGGGCGAAAAAGATCGGTGGACGGCCTCAAGGGGGGCTGTCCACCGGTGGTGGCCAGGGACGGAATCGAACCGCCGACACGCGGATTTTCAGTCCGCTGCTCTACCAACTGAGCTACCTGGCCAAACGACTTGGGGCCCTTCTACCGATTTTTCAGACAAACGCAAGCCTCCGGTTTCGGGTGAAAAAAGTCCTAATATCGCTAGAGTTAGCGGACAGAGTAGATGTGTGCCTTCAAGAATCGGCAAAAATTTCGTTGCTGGGGGTTTGACCACTTAGGGAAAAAATGATAAGAGCAACCTCAATCTTGCAGATGGATCGCAGTGGAAAATGTACGGATTTGCTTTGAAATCCGTGTGGTTGTGGTGTTTTGTGGAGTGGTTAAATTTTGAGCAGTTGGTAATCGAGGAGGATTACGTCGATGAATCGTGCAAAGCCTGGCTTCAACGATTTCAAGGTAGGGGACATCGCCGTTTATCCGGCCCACGGCGTGACGAAGGTCCACGCTATCGAACATCGCGAGTTTGCCGGCCAGAAGCAGAAATTTTATATCCTGAAGGTCATGGATAACGGGATGACGATCATGGTACCAACCGCCAAGGTCAAGAGTGTGGGCCTGCGGGAGGTAATTAACGAGGAACAGGTCGACGAGGTCTACCGGATTTTGCGTGAGCGCGATATCACGATCGATAATCAGACCTGGAATCGCCGCTATCGTGAATATATGGACAAGATCAAGACCGGCTCGGTATATGAAATAGCGGAGGTCCTGCGTGATCTCTCCTTGCTCCGTTACGAAAAGGAGCTCTCCTTCGGCGAGCGCAAGATGCTCGATACGGCGCGCGCCCTCCTGATCAAGGAGCTGGCGATAGCGCAGGAGAAGGAGGAGCCATTCGTTGCGGCGGAGATAGACCGCATATTCGAGGACGAGTGATTAGTGCCGCCGCGATCATACCCGCTGCCGGATGTGGGACGCGCTTCGGCGGCGGCCAAGCGAAGCAGTTTTTCCCCCTTCTAGGTCGTCCTTTAGTTGAGTATTCACTTGCAGCCTTCGAGCGCGCCAAACATATTACAGAGGTTGTCCTGGTTGTCGCCGAGTCGCATCTCGCCGGTTTGCTGGAGCAGTTGGCGCCCAGGTTTCAGAAATTACGCGCCGTAGTGGCCGGCGGTCCGCGGCGGCAAGATAGCGTATGCAAGGGGCTCGAAGCCCTCTCGTGCCGAGATGATACGGTTGTGACGGTGCACGACGGGGCGCGTCCTCTGATCCGTCCGGCCATGATCGATCGCTGTGTCGAGGTCGCTGCAGAGACGGGGGGGTGCATCGTTGCCTGCCCAGTTAACGACACGGTTAAGCGTGTAAAGGCGGGCGATGTCATCGAGGCAACAATGGACCGGACTGCCCTATGGCTGGCACAGACACCGCAGGCCTTCCGGTATGGCGTGCTTCTAGATGCCCTGCGCCAGGCCGATCGCGACGGCGTTACCGGCACTGACGAAGCGGCCCTGGTAGAACGCCGTGGGGGCGCCGTGCGGGTGCTCTTAGGCGACGCATGGAACCTCAAGATCACCACCCAAGAAGATCTTGCAATTGCCGAAGCACTCATGCGACAGGAAGTGGCGTGAAAGCGCGCGTAGGAATCGGTTATGACGTGCATCCCTTCGCCACGGGCCGGCGGTTGGTCTTGGGAGGGGTGACAATCGCTGCCGACAAAGGGTTGGCCGGCCATTCCGACGCAGATGTGGTTTTACACGCGGTGATGGATGCCCTCCTGGGCGCGGCCGGTCTGGCCGACATCGGGACACATTTTCCAAATACCGATCCGCGTTACAAGGATGCCGACAGTCTAGCGTTGGTTCGCGCTGTCGCGAAGCTGCTGCACGAGCGGAATTTTGCAATCGGTAACGTCGATGTAACGGTGATTGCCCAGGTCCCGAAGCTTGCCCCACATATCCCTGCCATGCGCGAACGGATTGCCTCAGCCTTGGCGATCGGCGCCGATGATGTCGGAATCAAGGCCACCACGAATGAGGGGATGGGATTCGTGGGCCGGGGTGAGGGGATCGCGGCGATGTCGGTGGCCCTAATTCATGACACTCAGGTTATATAATACGCTAACGCGAAAGAAGGAGACGTTCGCGCCGTTCACGCCGGGCAAGGTGGGGATCTACGTCTGCGGGATAACGGCGTGGGATTCGACGCACTTGGGCCACGGCCGCGCAGCGGTGGTATTCGACACGCTGGTGCGATATCTCCGCGCACGTGGATTGACCGTCACCTACGTTCGGAATTACACCGATGTGGATGACAAGATCATCAATCGGGCCAACAAGGAAAAAATCGGATGGGCTGCGATCGCCGAGAAATATATCGGCGAATACGCCGCGGAGATGGCGGCGCTCGGCAACATCCCACCTGACCTAGAGCCGCGGGCAAGCGAGCATATTCCGGGGATGATCGCTGCGATCGAAGGACTGATACGCGCGGGCAAGGCCTATGCCGTCGGCGGCGACGTATTTTACGCCATCCGCTCGTTTCCTGCGTATGGCAAACTCTCCGGAAAAAAGATCGAGGAGCTGGAGGTCGGCGCGAGGGTCGAGCCTAACGAGACCAAGCGGGACCCTCTAGATTTTGCCCTATGGAAGGCCTCCAAACCTGGCGAGCCTACGTGGGAAAGCCCATGGGGACCGGGCCGGCCCGGTTGGCATATAGAGTGTTCGGTTATGTCGACACACTATTTAGGCCAACCGTTCGACATACATGGCGGCGGGCGCGATCTGATCTTTCCCCATCACGAAAACGAGATCGCACAGGCGGAAGGGGCAAGCGATAAGCCATTCGTTCGCTGCTGGATGCACAACGGCGCGCTTACGATAAATAACGAAAAGATGAGCAAGTCGCTCGGCAATTTCTTCAAGACCGGCGAGGCGCTGAAACGCTTCGATCCGGAGGCCCTGCGCTATTTTCTCCTCTCCAGCCACTATCGTTCGCCGCTAGATTTTTCAGAACAGGCAATTTCCGAATGTGCCCAGGCCCTCGATCGATTTTATGAAACCACCACCAGGTTGGGAATCTCCGCCAGTGAGAATAAGGAAGTAGCTCCCGCTGCCTCTCCAAGCAAGGGAGGGGAGGGCGAGGGGGAAAAGAGGGCAATAAAAGCGGTGCAAACGCTTGCAGATAAAATCGAAGAGGTCCTTGCCGACGACCTTAACACCACGAAGGCCTTAGCCGCTATTTTCGAAACGATTCGCGATCTTAATCGCTATCTCGACGGCCAGCCAGGCCATCCGGAGATCCATCGCTGGTTGCAAGACGCTTGGCAACGGCAACGCGCGGCGCTCCATCAGCTCCTCGGCATCTTCGGCAGCAACCCCAACGCATTTCGGGAACGGTGTTCGCGGTTGGTGCAGGCCACGCGCGGGGTAGATCCCGCGGAGGTCGAGCGGCTCATTGCTGAGCGGGCGAAGGCGCGGAAGGCCAAGGACTTCGCTGCAGGCGACGCCATACGTGCCCGGCTCGACGTCCTCGGCGTTACGGTCAAAGACCTCCCCGACGGCACCACCGAATGGAAGGTGCGGTGAGCGGATCTCGAGCTTATAATCTGGGGTCAGCAGAAAATTTTTCACTTCCTAACTTATTGATTTTCTTACTCTCTCTCTCTCTCTCTCTCTCTCTCTCTCTCT
>JACPFG010000124.1 GCA_016183125.1 Deltaproteobacteria bacterium | reverse complement strand
CGGTTGAGGTGCGGAAGGTTGGCCTTCGGCACTATTCCTTCCCTCGCCAACAACCGGTATGGATGGTCAAGACTGAGATGATCCGCGCCGATTATCCGGAACAGACCCGGATCCCTTCGGAGGAGCGCCGTGCGGTAAAGGGCCACGAGCGCTCGCCTAAATGGGGGGGCAATCTTCTCAAGCGGCTGCCACACGCCTACCCTCACATAATATGCGGCGAGGGCGGGGACGATGAGGACCCTCCCCTCAGCCAACCGCGCCTCGTTACCTATGGCGCCCAGTGCCAGCAGGCCGTCCACGAGCGGACGGATCGAATTAGGATGGAGCGACCTATCCGGCAGCGCGCGGCGCTTAAGGGCATCCTTGATCGTGCTCGAGGCGGCCACGGTGCGGTCATTCCCCCCTTCATCTGTCTCCTGCACGATAGGGGCTCCCCAATATTTGCGCACGACCCCATCCATCACCCAGGACATGAATGCGATCTCGGGACCGGCGATATCATCTTGCACACCTGCCAGGTCCATCTGCGCTCGGACAGCCCCTCGTGCCAGCTCCTCGGCCTCTGGTCTCTTTTCCTCAGGTATAGCCGCCTCTATTATCTTGAGTACTGTGGTGAAGAAAATCCGACAGCTAAACCCTCGCGAGTTGCCAGCCGGGATCTCGGCGTCGAAAAAGAGTCGCTCCAGCGCGCCAAGTGGCGTCAGGAGGGTCTCACCTAGGACTCGATCGGCAACACCCTTCATCACCCGTGGCGGGTCTGTTTCATTTGGATGTTCGCCTTCCCGGTGGATCTTGAGGACGGAAAAACGAAAGAGACCGGCAAATCGTACTGCTGCCTCCAATGGACCTGGCGGCCACGGGTGTGTCTCCTTCAGCCGTATTACTTGTTGCCTAACGGTCTCGCCTGGGAGTGGCTCTGGCAGAGCCAGCCGCGCAGGTGCGAGCGATCGCAGACGCGGCTTCGGCAGACGCGCCGCCTTTGACCCTGACAATGCCTGTCCCCCGCCACTGGCGGGGGTTGCCAACGCATCCGCCCGCCTTTTTGCCTCCGCAGCGGTAAATCCTTGCGGCCCTGCCAACCTGCGCAGGATCTGCCATGTCTTGGCAAGCGTCTCCGGACTTACCCCCTTTCCTAGGTCACTACGTACCGCATTTCGTAACCTGGCGGCCGCCGAGACATCTCCTTCAGGTACAAGTTGTGGTTGCTGAGATAAGACATTTAGAAAGAAGCGCTGTGTTGCCGCATCAGGAATTCCGTTTCCACCCAGCCCTTCAGCTATTGCGCGATAGTATCGCGCTGCTTCGTCAAGAGGCACCTCGACACCCGGCCGCGGATTTACGCCGTTAGGGACATTCCCGCCGATCGGTCGCACCATAGTCCCCTCTCAATCCCGTGGGGTCCCACTTGTCAAGTGATCGGCAGGATTTGGAAAAGCAACCTCTCAAAAAGGCCCAGATGCAAGGCAGCCGGAGGAGGCCGACTGAGGCGTACTGAAAGGTACGCCGTAAGGAGTGCCGACGACGGCAACGCAGCAGATGGGCCTTTTTCAGAGGTTACGAAAAGTTGCTTCAGGCCACGGCCGCGGCGCGCGGAAGGCTTACCCTGGCAATCGGCTGGATCCGCAGGTTCTCCGCCAGCTCCTGGTATGAGAGGACGGCCAATTGGGGAAATTCCAGTTCGATGATCTTGCGGAAGTAGCGCCTGATCTCGGCGGTGGTAAGTATAACCGGCGGTCTGGCCCCCGGCGGGAACGGATGGGACGCTATCTCCTTGCCTACCGTCTCCACTATCTCCTGCGTGATCTCAGGCTCTAGGGCCAGGTAGTTCCCCTTCTCGGTGCGCCGAATCGCGTTGCGCACCAGGTCTTCGATCGCCGGATCGAGCAGGTAGACGGCCAAGGTGTTGGTCGCCCCGGCGTACTTGTGCGTGACATAGCGTTTGAGCCCCGCTCGGACGTGCTCGGCGAGCATCAGCGTATCGCGCTCGATCTCTCCCCACTGGGCCAGCGTAGAGAAGACAGATTTCAGGTCGCGGATCGAGATGTCCTCCTGCACCAGCCGTTGCAGGATCTCGGTAAGTTGCAAAAGCGTGATCACCTTCGGAACCAGTTCCTTGACCAGCGCCGGGTGCGTCTTTTCCAGCTCGGTGAGCATCGTCTGCACCTCCTGAAGCCCCAGGAACTCATGTGCGTGGCGCCGCAGCACGTAGGAGAGGTGCAAGATAAGATACTCCGCTATGTCCCACATCCGAAAGCCTGCCTGGACCGCCACGTCACGGTACTCCTCGGAGATCCATGTGACCACCGAGCCGTCGATCGGATGGATCGTCTCGGTCCCGGTGATGTTAAAGAGACTGAGCTGTTCCAGCGACTCCCCGACCAATATACATCCCTTCGTCACCTTCCCCTGCGCCACCGGCACCTCGTGGAGGTTGATAAGGTAGGCCTCCGGGTCCATGTCGACCGTCTGCCCGCGCACCTGGATCCCCGGAAAGTTGACCCCCAGTTCGTAGTAGAGCCCGTGGCGCAGCAGCGGGATCAGCTCGTTGATAAACCTGCCGCCGTCCTGCTTGTCGTCGACGAACGGGATGACCGCAGAGCCCACCTCCAGGGAGATCGGCATAGGCATGATGAACGGTAGCTGGTCGCCGTGCCGTTTTACCGCCTGCTTAACTACGTCCTGCTTCGGCGTCTCCGCCACCTGATGGACCGCCTTCTGCTTCGACTTCATCAGGAAGAAGGCAAGCCCCCCCACTACCGCGGCGAGCAGCAGAAATGGGGTCGCCGGCATCCCCAAGAAGGCGAGCCCCAGGAGCAGGATCGCAGCCAGCATGAGGGCCTTCGGAAAGGCGGTCATCTGCTGCACGATCTCGCTGCCAAGCCCCTGCCACTCCTTCTCTGCCGAGACACGCGTGACTACAATACCTGCGGAGACCGATACGATCAGGGCCGGTATCTGTTGGACCAACCCGTCGCCGATCGTGAGGATCGAATAGACTCTCAGGGCATCCCCGAAGCTCATCCCCCGCTGGACCACGCCGATCACGAACCCGGCCACTATGTTGATCAGGATGATAACGATCCCCGCGATGGCGTCTCCCTTCACGAATTTCATCGCGCCGTCCATGGCGCCGTATAGCTGGGATTCCCGGTGGAGCGTCTGGCGCCGCTGGATCGCCTGTTCCATGTTGATGATCCCGGCCCTGAGATCGGCATCGATGCTCATCTGCTTGCCCGGCATTGCGTCCAATGTGAACCGTGCGGCCACTTCTGATACACGCTCCGCCCCCTTCGCGATCACGATAAAATTAACGAGCGTGATAATGAGAAATAGGATGCCGCCGACGACATAGTTCGCCCCCGCCGTCACCTCGCCGATAAAGTTGATCACCTCGCCGGCATAACCGTGCGCCAGGATGAGCCTGGTCGAGGTGATATTAAGAGAAAGGCGGTAGAGCGTGGCTATAAGCAGGATCGTCGGAAAGGAGGCAATCTGCAACGCCTCAGAGATATAGAGGGAGACGAGCAGGATGACGACCCCCAATCCGATGCTGATCCCTAGCAACACGTCGAGCAGATATGGGGGGATCGGGATGATAATCATCCCGACGATCATCACCACTAGGGCCGCGAGGATCAGGTCGGAATAGCGGGTAATAGCTTCGTTGAACTTGAGAAAGGGTATGCGGGAGAGCCACGCGATCATTATTTGAAATTTACCACACATTACCGCAACTGTCACGGCACTAGTACCTCACTTACACTTGGCAAGCGTAACCCAGGACATTGAAAGCAAGTAATTCCAATTGGTTAGCTGATTTAATGGTTAGGTCCGTGAATCAACTGGTATATTTGCCACGAGGTCGGCCAGGGCCGCGAAGGTCGGTTCGCGCGGCTGATAGATCGGCGCTAAGCCTGCTAGCTTAAGGGCATCGGCGGTGGTGGGACCGATAGCCAACCAGGAGGCTGCTGCGAACGGCGGCACACCTTTCGGGGGACCGAACAATTCGACAAATCGTTCGACGGCAGAGGGGGCAGTGAATGCAACGGCATCATAGCGGGCGATCTCGTTTTCTCTGATCCACCAGGCAGGATCAACTGCAGTCGGCCGCATCTCGTAGGCATCGACACACTCCACGATCGCGCCGACACGCCGCAATCCCTCCGCCAGCGTCTGTCGTGCCGTGCTCCCTTGCACCACAAGGATCTTCGCGTCGCTGACGCCGCGCTCCGCTAGCGCCTTGACGAGACCCTCTGCCGTTGCCGGATCGGCCACACACTCAACGGTAAACCCTGCCCGCTGAAGGAGGGCTGCCGTTTCAGGTCCCACAACGGCAATTCGGCGGGACCGAGGGGAAACAATTGCCACGAACGCCTCTATGGCAAACCGACTGGTGAATGTAATCCAATCGTAGTCGTCAAGCCGCGCGCAAACGGCGCGCAATGCCGCCCCGCCATCGGAGGGCGGAACTACCTCCCAGAGCGGAAGCTCTGCCACGGTACATCCCTTCGCCCTCAACAGGACCGCCAGGCGCTTGCAATGCGGGCGAGGATTAGTGACGAGCACATTGATCATAATGCGACCTTAAGCTCCTCCCCCACGGCCCGTCCCAACGTTGCCGCCGCCTCGACATCCTGGCCGATCGAGGCCGACCGCTCCGCGCGCACCGCGCGTGTTCCGTCCGCCGTCGCCAACCACCCGCGCAGCCGCAGCGCATGCCCTTCCAGCTCGGCATGAGCCGCCAGCGGCGTGAAGCAATCACCTCCTACCGCGCGGAGGACTGCGCGTTCGGCAGTCGTGGCAATGCCGGTCGGCATATGGTGACAAGCCAGCCTTACGAAGGCTGCCAACTCGTCGTCAGATCTTCGGCCCTCAACTACAATCGCCCCCTGACCTATTGCCGGCAGCAGTTCGGTGGTTGTAATCGGTGTTATATGCGGTTCCTTGATACCTAGGCGCTTTAAGCCCGCGGCGGCCATCACGAGGGCGTCGAACTCCCCGGCTATCAGCTTTCGCACGCGGGTCCCCACGTTGCCCCGCACAGGCACCACGGCACAATCCGGCCGCAGAGAGAGCACCTGCCACTGCCGGCGCAACGACGAGGTCCCGATCCGGGCGCCGGCTGGCAGGGCCGCAAGGCCCTCAACTCCTCTTGTTACTAGCGCATCGCGCGGATCGTCTCGCTCCATAACGGCAACGATTGCGAGGCCGTCTGGCAGTTCCCCCGGCAGGTCCTTCATACTATGAACCGCCAGATCGACCGTGCCGGCAAGCAATGCCTCCTCGATCTCCTTGACATAAAGAAATTTGCCGCCATGTTCGCGCAACGCCCCGCGCACCCGGTCCCCAGATGTGGCTATAGTTACTAGTTCGACCGTTAGGTTCGGATCGGCCGCGCCAAGCTGCCGGCGCACCATCTCTGCCTGGGTCAGCGCCAAAGGCGACCCACGAGTCCCTATCCGCACAATGTTCATGATCTTTCCCTAGGAGCCTGCTTAGACAGTACTGCCTACGTTGCCGATCCGCTCGATCAGTCCCTGCAGTAACTTGACCAGAGACGGTTCCGTGCTCTGCGCCATCTTTAGGACCTCGCCGTGGTGCATCCCGCCGGGATGGAGGTCGGCGGCGAAGTTGGTGATGCAGGAGATCCCGACTACCTGCATCCGATGAAAATTGGCAACGATCACCTCGGGCACGGTCGACATCCCGACCGCGTCGGCCCCCAGCTGCCGAAAGGCGCGGATCTCGCTGCGAGTGTCGTACGTCGGACCAGCCACCGCCACAAATACCCCCTCGTGCAGCGGAATACCGTTGCT
>JACPFG010000029.1 GCA_016183125.1 Deltaproteobacteria bacterium | reverse complement strand
GTCGGTGAGAACTACGGCAACCTCCTCGCGACGGCCTCGGGCCTCGTGCTGACGCCAGACGAGCACGCCATCGGCTGGGGAAAATCCGACTGCACCATGTGCCACAATTTAAACAACATCCACCTCGAAGACCTGACCGGCACCGGGATCGATGTTACCGCCATCCGTACAATCGTCTTCACCCAAGGACTTTCTAGCTGTGCCACCTGCCACGGTACTAATGGGGTGCCATAGGAAATGTAATAAAAACAGTGTATTAGGTGCTTTGGTGATTTATAACATATGGCCCGCGCCGCGTTCCGTGTAATATTGACGTCTGTGGCCCGGCTCCTGAATCATCGTGGAATTGCTTGCCTCCTGATGGCGACCTGGCTGCTAGCCTGCGCGGCGCCAAAGTTGGTGCCGGGACCGCGGGAGGAGATTCTTCCCATTGGCGGAACGGGATTGCCTGGAGCAATTTTCCCCCACGCGGCAGGGTGGGACGATCCATCGGCCCACGGCAAGGCGATGGCCGCCTACGGTCTCGCCGCGTGTCTCGCCTGTCATACAACGAACGGCGCGAGCAGCGACGCGACTGGACTCAATCTTGCGGCCGGTGCGGGCATCCCGCCGACATGCCATTCCTGTCATTTCCTCTTTCCACACGCCGCCGGATGGGTGGAGAAGGGAGCGCACGGGGACTGGGCCCTGGAGAGCGACAAGGCGGAGTGCATGACGGCATGTCACGGGGCCGATCTCGCCGGGGGCCTCTCCGGTGTTGCCTGTACCGCGTGCCATGCTATCTATCCCCACCCATCCAATTGGGCGGAATTCGTCGGGCATGGGAAGGTGGCCAAGGAGCAAGGGATAACCGTCTGTCAATCCTGTCACGGCGCGGACCTGCGGGGGGAATGGTATGGCGTCGGGTGCGATCAGTGTCACGGCTCCTATCCCCATTCCAATACGGAGGTCACCCCGTGGAAGGAGTTCGTTGGCCACGGGCAATACGCCTTGCTCCACACGAAGACCGAGTGCACCCTTTGTCACGGCGCCGATTATCAGGGGGGACCGCGTCAGAATCCCTCGTGTGTGAGTTGTCATGCCCCCTATCCGCATCCCACCGGGTGGAGGCAAGCGATTGGCCAGCCGCAGGGGCACGGGCTCTATGTCCAGGCCAACACCAGCGCCTCATGCGCTACGGCCCACTGTCACGGCGCGAATCTTACCCCGGAACCCGGCGTCACACAGGGGGTCGGATGTAATAGCTGTCATCAGGCCTATCCGCACCCGGCCGATTGGAAGTCGGGCTTCGTGCATGGGCCGGTGGCCAAGGTGAATATCGGGCTCTGCAAGACCTGTCACGGGTCGGGGCTTGCGAGTGCGCCGCCGGGGTCTCCGACCTGCAAGTCGTGCCATCCGGCGTATCTGCAACATGCCTCGGCGGGGCTGGAGGAGACCAATTGGGCCACGGGAGCGGGGCACGGCGCGTACGTCATGGCACCGCCAAATAGCGGCAACAAGGCCGAGTGTCAGCTTTGCCATGGCGCCGATTTTGCGGGGGGAATTGCAAACCGGAGCTGTTTCACCTGTCACGCGGAGTATCCGCACACGGCGGCGACCTGGGCAACGGCGCCCAGTCCGCTACATGCCGCGAAGGTCGCGGAGAAAACGGCGGCGAAGACGCTTTCCGACTGCACGCAGTGCCATAATCTCACGGGGACCACGCCGCCGGCGGCGGCCCCGACGTGCACGACGTGTCACGATCCCGGCGATCGCTATCCCCACGCTGCCGGGTGGTATCAAGCAAGCGATCCCTTCGGCGGGGGCCACGGCCCGGCGGTCGCGGCGACGATTGATCCGACCCAACCGGGCCCGGCATCCCAACAGGGGGCAGAGAAGGCCGGATGTCTCACGGCGTGTCACGGCAAGGCCGGTGCGGGGGGATTTATCGGGGCCGAGAAGTACTGCACAACCTGTCATGCGACGTATCCGCACCTGGCCGCCAACTGGCTCGAGCGGCAACTCACGGCGGAGGAGGCGCTTTTGAAGGCCGCGCAGGAGGCATTGGCGCCGACCTCGCAGCCGCAGTCGACGAATAGCTGGGAGGTGCTCAAGCACTTAAACGTGCCGCCGTACCCCACCCTTCCCGATCATGCCATCGCCGTGCTCTCTTTTCTACCGTGGGTGAAGCCGCCATGCACCGCAAAGGACCCCTCCTATAAAACCGTCTGCTGGGACAGTTACACCAAAGCTCCGCGATACTACGATTATTTTTCCAAGGACAAATTTGCCGCGTGCGCCAAGTGCCATGGAGAAGAATTGGTATTCGAATATAACCAGCCGCGGTGGGAGTGGCCGGCGCAAAATCTCTACGTCCTCAAGGACGGGGCTCCCCATCTCAAACGGTGCACCGCCTGCCACAACTATCCCCACGTCTACGTGCAGCAGACCAGCTCCAAACCTCAATGGCAAGGGGGACATCCAGGGGTCGTCAAGCAATGGTGTTACAAGTCGCCGGATTGGGCGGGGATGCCGGTGTCAGAGATATGGAAGGCCTGTTCCACGGATTGGAAGGCGGAACCGCAGGCGACCAAGCTGCGCGACTTTACGGTGAAACAATGTTTCGGAACCTCGTCCGGATTGGGGTGCCATACCGACGGAAAGTGGCCGGTCATGACTAACATCTACACGCAAGGAGCGCTGTGCATCGTCTGCCACTCACCACTAGCAGCTCAGTGAAAATGTCAGTTATGGCTTTGCCCATTTCGATAGGAACACGCGAACACGAGCCACCTGCCGCGCTGTCAATGGAGCACAATTTCCGGTTGACCAATAGGTTGACTTATGGTTGACTTATTATATCATGCCGTACCAGCCCAAGTTTCACATTACTCCACATCTGCTCGAAATCATTGAGGATATATCGGCCTGGCGGCAATCGACACCCATCATCTCTTTTCCGTGGATGAGGTCTATTGGGAGAATCGCCCGCGCTACTAGAATCGCCCGCGCTACTATGCCCAGCTGGATGCCGTGCGGCGGGTGAACGGCGATTTGACCGGCTGGCTCGAATACACTGCCGAAGCGCTCCACTTGACGCTGGAACGTGTGCTGGAACGGATCGCGCGGCTTGCGGCGAAGGCAACGAGCGGCTCGATCGCGCTGACGCCAAAGCAGGAACGGCTGCTCCATCTGCTGAGGGACAAGGGGGGACTTGCTCCCCGCGAAATCTGGCGGCAGCTCAAGATCACGAAACAAGGGGCCGCAAAGATTTTGACAAAAAAATCGGGAAAATACAGCGTGGCGTAAAAATGGCACCGAAAACCATCTCATCTCAGGAAAGTTCTGTTTGAAACTTGAGCCCGTATTTCTTGATCTTGTTGTAGATCGTCTTGCGGCTCCATCCCAACTTTTTCGCGGCCGCCGCCTTGTTCGCGCGACACGCCTTGAGCGCGGCGATAATCCGCGCCCGCTCGTCGAAAAGCGCCTCATGTTCCGGCGGCTGTACAACAGGCATTCTTACCGATCCCGCCGGTTTGCCTAGTTCCGGCTTGGCTGCAAGCAGGATATCCGCGGTGATTTCATGCGATGCAAAGAGAAAGACGTTGCGAATGGCGTGCTCGATCTCGCGCACATTTCCAGGCCATGCATAGCGCGTCATGAGGTCTAGTGCCGCCATATGGAGCGGTGGTTTTGGTTTGTTTAATTCTGCAGCCGCTGCGTTCAAGAAGTGATCCACCAGCAGCGGAATGTCGTCGGGCCGTTCACGCAGTGGGGGGAGCAGAATCGAGACTCCGTTGATCCGCCAAAAGAGATCCGCACGGAAGGCGTTTTGCTTGATGAGGTCCTGAAGGTCGCGATGCGTCGCGGAGACGATGCGCACGTCTACTGGCATCGGCTCCTTCGCCCCGATCGGTCGAACCGTTCCATCTTGCAGAACGCGCAATAATTTCGCCTGGAGCTGCATCGGCATGTCGCCAATTTCGTCCAAAAAGAGCGTGCCGCCGTTGGCATAGACGAGGAGCCCCTCCTTATCCTTGCCGGCGCCGGTGAACGCCCCCTTGCGATGGCCGAAGAGTTCTCCTTCGAGCAGCGTCTCCGGAATTGCCGAACAGTTCTCGGAGACGAAGTGGGCGTGCTTTCGCGCACTGTTGTAATGTAATGCCTTCGCGATCAATTCCTTGCCCGTTCCCGTCTCGCCCCGGATGAGCACCGGGATCTTGGCCTCAGTGACGCGGTCCAGCACCCGAAAGACCGCCTGCATGGCGGCGGATTGGCCGATGATGTTTTTGTAATTATAGCGATAACCGAGCGCGCGTTGCGTCTGTTCTATTTTCTCTCGCGCTGCGACAATCTCTACCCGCTGGGACTCGAGTTCTTGTTTGAGTTTGCGCGATTCCAACAATGTCCGTTGGCGGGCCTGCTCAATCATCTGAAAATATTTGGCGTTCTCCAGCGCGACCACCGCGAGGTCGGCGAGCGATTCCATGACCTCTGCATCTTCCTGGGTGAAGAGTCGGGACTCAAATTTGTTGTCAAGATATACGACCCCGATGACCTTGCCCTCCCGCTTGAGCGGGATCGCCAGCACGGAGTTAAGTTTCATCTGTAAAATGCTCTGATATTGATGAAAGTGCGCGTCCTCCGAAGCATTGTCTGTGACTACGGCCGTCCCCTTGGCAAATACCTCCTTAAGGATGGAGGAACTGACCTCGAGTGCCTCATCATCCGCACGATCGGGATCGAAGCGCCTGACGATATCGATGTCATCCCAGGTCAGTCCACGTGCCGGCAATTTTTCCTTTAGGAGGAGAAAGGCCCTCCTGGCCCCCGTAAGCGCTAGGGCGGAATCGATAATAAATTCGAGTAGCTTACGCCAATCCTTCTCCTGATTCATGCGGCGATTGATCTCCAAGAATTGTTTGATCTCGCCTTTGCGTTCTTTCATGTCCGTGTCCCTTTCTTCGGCCACTGTGTTGTCGACAAGGATCCTTTCGCGAATCATTTGAATGTAATCTGCGTGATACTCTTCCGGGATGTATTGAAGATTCTTTTTGAGACGGCTCTCAACCTGGCCGACATCGCCGGCTAGGCAATCGATGTCCAGGCGAAGCGAGTCCCACTGGCCAGACGCGCTGGCGGAGCGCATGTTTTGCAGGGAAATCCGTGCCAGCCGCCTGTTTCCTGCGGGATCTAAGAGCTCCAGCATGGTCGCGAGTAGGTCGCGCTTTAGGCCCAGCTCTGAGAAGCCGGCACACACTGGACCTGCGACCGCCAGTTGTAAGGCCGAACGCGCTGCCGCATATCGTCCGCCGCGGATCAGCGCCTCCAGGATATTGAGCGAGGCGAGCGCCGTCTCCTTCTCCAGCGAAAGCGCTACAAAATGGTCCCGCGCCGTTTCGTAATGCGCTTGCGCCGCTTCCCAGGCATGGTCCAGTCCGCAAAGATCTCCCTGCAAAAGCGCGGCGTAGCCGAGATAGAAGCGATGCTTTTTTTCGCGCGCGATCCGTGCCAACGGCCCAATCCCCTCGGCGGCCTCTTTCTTCACGCCGATGGCGAGGTAACAACCTACAAGATTTGCCATTACGCCCAGCTCCTCTTCGTCACTTCCTATCCGCCCCATGAAACGCAGCGACTCCTTATAGCAGGTCAATGCCTTCCGGTACTCCCCCCGTTCCTGATAAATGGCGCCGAGGTTGGATGTGACGGTCGCCTGGAGATGGGCGTCCCCGATCTCCGCTGCGAGGGCATTGCTTTCTTCATAGTATCCCAATGCCTTTTCCTTATCGCCGGCATGGGTTGCGGCCATGCCTAAGTTGTTCAAGACATGGGCCATGCCGCGCGCGGAGCGGCTGGCTTTCTGAATCTCCAAGCCTTTACCGTACCACTGCAACGCCTTCCCGGGAAAACCGGCGGTCAATTCCAAGAGCCCAAAGGAATCACACAAGGGCGCCATCATCTTGTCATTGCCCCGCCGCGATTGCTTGAGCGCGCGGTCACACAGACTGCGCGCTCGGACCAGGTCTCCCCGGTGAATCGCGAGCCGCGCCAAACAACTGGCCACATGGGTCCTATCGGCCGAAGTGAGGGGCAGAGTCGCTGCCGCTCGGTATCGACGTTCGGCCTCCCGCATATCGCCCTTCTTCTGATAGAGAAGTCCCAGTTCCATGAGGAGACGCGCCTTTTCCGTCCGCGTGGCCGCGCGCAGGCGCGCGCCGATTGTCGCGATGGCCTCGTCAAAACGTCCCGTAATCGATTCAAGATGGCCGATCTCTTCCACAATGCGCGCCTGTTCCCGCCGATCGCTTATGTGCGGTAACGTGGACTTGAGACAACGCAGCGCCGCTTCGGTTTGAAACCGCTCTTGTAAGATCCGACCTGCCCGTGGGCCGAACTGCGCGATCTTCGCGCTCTGGCCTGCTCCCAAATAATGGTGCGCAATGGCTACGATCTGGATTGGGACGGGGTTGGGCCATTGTGTCTCCATGATCTCTCCGGCCTTCGCGTGCAGTCGGCGCCGCTCCTCTGGTGTGATGCCTCGAGAAAACGTCTCTTTCTGGATGTCTCCCGCCACGGTGAACAACATCTCATCGCTGGCAATGCTTTGGCGTATCAACTCCCGATGCTCCAGCAGCAGGCATTGTTCTAAAATGCGGCCCTCCTCCTCCGCAAGCATTTGGGCCAGGAAGGTATGCGTGACCGGGTTCGACATGAGGGAAAGGGCCTGGATTATGGCGTGCGCTAAGGGCGGAAGCGTTTGAATCTCGGCCTCCACCAGTGCTTCGAGCGAGTGGATCGTTGCCAACCGTTGCCACGGAATGCTGGCCAGCTGCGCGGAGAGATCCTCCGGATCATCCATCGAGCGCACGATCTCTCGCAGGAGGCCATTGACGAGCGTCGGGTTCCCCCCCGTCATGGTGCGCACTTTTTCGATGAAATCCGCCGGGAGGTCGTTTGCACCCACGATCCCCTTGATATATTGACGGAGCCCCTGCGCATCGAGGTTTTTTAGGTGAATCGTCGTCTCAGGTATCTCCGCCTGCAATGCCCGCACGATCTTGCCACTCTCGCCAGTCAGGCGCGAGGGACAAAAACTGACGACAAAAAACAGGGGCGTACCGCCTGAGGAAGCCAGCCGATCCAGGAGATACGCCAACAACTCGCCGTCGCTCGCCTCGACATCGTGAAAATCCAAAAGGACGCACGCCATGGGCGCGTCGATCATCAAATGTTGCAGAAATGCAGCGACGCGCTCGAAAAAAACCTCTTTTTGAGCTGGGATCCGTTGATACGGATTTTCCCTCCCAGCTAAAAGTGCGAGCCGCTGGACGAGTTGTTCAAAGGACTGCCCCGTGACGACGGTTGCCCCATCGACCTGTGCCGCATCGGCAAACGCGCGTAGAAGCGATCGCTTGCCGACTCCCGCCTCGCCGGAGAGAAAAGCAACCGGTTTTCGGACGCGGCCCTTATGCTGGAAGTCGTGCAGCAGGCGGCGGAGCTCCTCGCCCTGCTCGAAGGGTCCGCGCGGGAAGATGTAATCTTCGTCGGTGGTTTCGGCATCCAGCGGGTAGGGAGCGCGGACAAATCGATTAATCGTCCTGATGACGGCGCTTGCCTGCGCAAATCGCTCGTTGGGATCATCGCGCAGGAGTCGGCAAATAATATCCGAGAAAAAATCGGGCAAGGCATGGTTCAAGTTCTTTGGAGGAATGAGCGCTCCGAGCGGCGCCGCGGTATCCCCATCTGCCGGCAAGAAAGGATGTCTTTGCGTGGCCGCTTGGTAGAGGATCACGCCCAGCGCGTAGAGATCCGATCGTTCATCCGCCAGGCCGCGGCGCACCTCCGGGGCCATATAGGCCGGGGTGCCGGCGACAAATTTTTCTGCGGCGGCAAGATGCTTGGCCAGCCCAAAATCGAGCAGCTTCACCGTGCCCGTGCATGCACCCGCCGTAACCAATATATTTGGCGGTTTGATGTCCTTGTGGATAATCCCGCGGCGATGGATGTACGAGAGAGCACGACAGATCTGAACAGCATAGTCGAGAACGACTTGCAGCCCCTCCCCCTCTGTCGCCTTTAAAATATCCCGGCCTTCGATGAACTCGGAGGTAAAAAACGCGCGTCCATCCGCAAAACCGAAATCGGAGACGCGCACAAGATTCTGATGCCGTAGGGTGGCAAGGATCTTGAATTCCTCCTTGAGGAGCTGCAAATTGATTGCGCCGGTCTGTATTTGATGGAGGATCTTGACGGCCACGACCTGCCGCTCGACGGTATCCTCAGCTCGGTAGACCTCGCCGAAACTCCCCGACCCGACAAGCTGTTCAAGACGGTAGCGATTCTGGATGAGCGAACCGGGCCCCATTTACACAGGTGTGTACCATCTGGAACATTGCGAGTAAACGGGGAAAGTAGATCAATCGTCAAGAATCTGGCCGGTTAATAGGAGGAGGGTGCCCCCATCTATAGTTGCGTCCATGCCGCCGGTCGCGGCAGAGGTAGGCCCTGTTATCCCAGCGGCCTCCTTATTATCGCCGATCCCGTCGCCATCCGAATCCGCCCATTCTGCGGGATTGGCCGGGAATCGGTCGACGGCGTCATTCACCCCGTCCCCGTCGCTATCGGGGACAATGGTGGGCGCGAACAATGTCGGGAGCGCTTCACCCGAACTCTCCGGTGCGCTTGGAACGGTTCCCAATAGGACATTGCTCTGCTGGAGTGTCACCGGGTCAATGGCCCCGATAAGGATGATCTCCCCGCCATTGGCTGCGAGGACGATGGTAAAGGTGCCATCCTCGCCAGTCGCGGCAACCGTCACTTTCCCAGTCGACCTATTCGTCACGTAGACATTGACCCCTGCTACGCTTCCGGTCTCTCGCGTGACGACACCCTCGACCGTTAATGTGCCGTCGGCCAGCAATATGGCCGCCTTGACCCCAAGGATCGGGGGCGAGGGGAGGGCAATGGGCGGTGTGACATTATCGTCCTCAGATGACGGTTCTTGAACCGCTGGCCCTTGCTCGCCTAAAGGTGCGGGGAGGTCGTTCGTTCCGGGCGCCGATCCGCCGCCCTGCGGTTTACACGCGCTGAAGAACAACGCCACAACCGCCAGCGCGATTACCCATGAACGGTTTTGGTCAGCCCCGACCTTCATGCGCTTT
Organism: Deltaproteobacteria bacterium; assembly: GCA_016183125.1. Lineage (GTDB taxonomy): Bacteria > UBA10199 > UBA10199 > JACPFF01 > JACPFG01. The sequence continues at coordinate 3,251 of JACPFG010000029.1, read as the reverse complement.
ACCCTCTCCTTGTTCCCTTACCTGTCTATCCCTCATGCTCCAGACATGGCAAAGACCGACGGGGCATCACTTGGGCGCCCCGTCGGCTTGGCCCGCTGCTTATAACCCGTTCGAAACACCCAGGTTGCGGATGTCGCAATCCGGGGCGTAGATGTTCACTACAACATCGGCCTTCGTCGAAAGCGCCAACATCGACAATGCCACCCACTCCTTATATCTGTTGACTGTATCTTGCGAACCAGCATTGAAGGGGTAGTTGTAATTATCGCCGCAGGCGCTGTCAATCGATGCTGTCGGCGCGAACTGGACCAGAAAATTGCCATCCTTGTCCCTTGAAAGATATTTGATCTTCGTTGACACGCCGTAAATCATACCTGCAGAGGCGGTCATCCCGGTTCCGAGAAGAGAGACTGCCACCATCAGCCCGCTTATAATTTGCCTTGTCCGTTTCATTTGAATCCTCCTTTTTATTCACTGGTTAGTTGTCATTCTTCCCTTAATTATCGGCACATGCGCCATCCAAAGTTGCCTGCCCGTCTCCATCGCCCTGCCAGTACCGCCGCACCCGTCGATGGATCCACCAGGCCGCCGTGTGGAGATCGGCCAGTGCGTCACAGACGTCCCCCAACCCGTCCCCATCGGCATCGGCCTGATCGGGGTTGGCCATCTGCGGGCAATTGTCGGCGATGTTGAGGAGCCCGTCCTGATCGTCGTCCAGCAGCGGGATCGTCGTGGAGCAATTTTGACAGACCTCCAATATCCGCGACATTCGCACGGCAATGTTTTGGGAGTTGGCGTCTGTCATCGTTGCCCCCGCTGCGCGATGCAGCGCAACCACGTCAAACGTGTCGTGGTTCATCACCGGCGACCCGGACGACCCCCCCATCGTGTCGCACTGGTGTCCCATGTAGTTGTTGCCGATTGCCGCATTAGAGACGCGGCAGTCTTGCAGCGAGACCCGCTTTGTCCATCCTTGTGGATGCTGAATGACGACGAGCGGATCGTCTTGTTGCGCATCCTGGTCAGTCAGGTGCAACGCGCCGAATTGACTGCCGGCGCCCCAAGGGAGTCGCAAGACGGCATAATCAAGGGCCGCATTGGCCTCCAACAAGTTTGCGCACGCAACATTCGTCACGGGTCCCTGGCTTCCATCGGCGTAATTCTCGAAATTGAATTGGGCCACGGTCGCGCCGCACTCGTTTTGGGTCGCCACGCAATGTTCGTTGGTCATCAACCGATGGGAATCGAAGAGAAATCCCGTGCAAAAGAATACCATAGTCCCGCTAAATCTGAGGAGGCGTGCGACAGGCTGCCCATGCGTGTGGATCGGATCGCCCACGGGAAACCCTGCCATATCGAGCAGATCGTTTGTTAAGTAGATGCTCTCCTCGTACGATTCCGGATAGTCATTGTCCCCGACATATACCTGCTCGGTATAAAACTCGTAGCGGGTGATCTTGAAGCCGTAGTCGGTCTGTGCCTCGTCGGAATGGAGCGACACTGTGACCGAATCCCCAAGGACATACTCCGACCAAAATCCCGCCGAGGCGCCGGCATACCTGGCGATGACCTCGCCATTCGCGTTTTGGACGGCAACGTAATCGTTTTGGAACGTCCCTGGCTTCTCCGCATCTTCCACAGCGAACCCCGCGAAATATATCCGCAGTCCACGTGCGCCCGGATGGTTAATCGTCTGGCTCCAGACCACCGGCTGGCCGGCGGCGCCGACCGGATAGTTATGCGGTGTCTCGACCTGGACAACGACGCGCCCGCCCAAATAGGTCTGCCCAGCATATCCAGCCTGATCCTCCGGCGCCTCCGACTTCACTTTGTCTACTGTCAGGTTCGCAGGGACCGTGGAGATCGCTACAGTCTCGCTCGCACTATTTACCGGTCCCGCGCCAGCCGGTGTTGCCCCGGATGTTGCCTGGCTTCCGCCACTCTCTCCCTCCCCACCTCCGCAGCCAGCAACAATCAGCTGACCGATCAGCAGAAGCACCATCGTTGCGTATCGTGTCATAGAAGTCTCCTTTTCCTCTCCTACTGGTTTGCCCCCGTTTTCAGGTTGGCCTGGATCTCCGTACTCGTGAAGAGATAGATACGCCCCTTGCCATCCGCAGCCGCGGTATCGGCGATGGCCAATTCCGGCAGGCCATCGCCATCGAAATCGTCCATGGTGGCGATGTGATAATTGCGTTCGATGGCCGTGTCCGTGGTTTCGTCGCCCTCGAACCGCAGGGCCGCCGTCTCCTCGATCTCCAGGGGCTGTGGGAGCGCGCTCATCTGGGCAACGTTGGTCAGAATATAGGCGCCATTGTTGAGGGCATTGGCCGCCCAATGGGCGACGATAAGCTCTTCGCCATCGTTTGGCTTTCCCGCGACATTCCCCGCCGCGGCCGCCATGGTCGTTTTTTGGTTGGTGCTCAACAATCGAATCGGCGCGTTCGCCAGGGTCTTGGCCTTTTCAAGCGAGCCGCTCGGAAAGACATAGATCATTCCGCCGTTCATGAGCTGATTGGTGCGGGCCGAGATTATCAGGGTCTGCCCGCCGGGGTTGGCGCCGTTCAGATCGGCCGTCAAGACATAGGCACCCGCGAGTTCGTTTTGCGCACCGACCAGCCGCTTTGCGTTTGGGAGATTATCCGGAATGGCGTCACCAGGAACCGGAGACCATTGCGGAACCCCATCTGGCGCTAGGACAAATCGGGCCCGGGCCGCATCGGGGTCGAACCCCAATGGAATCGGGACAATATCTACGCCGCCGGCCCCCTTTGTCTTTTCAAGGTTTTGGTTATCGCTGCTGTAGTTGTCACTGGCAAAGAAGAGATCGGTCACGCCTTTTCCAGTAACGTACCCTGCCGCCACGACCTGTCCCGCCAACGCCCCGCCCCAGTGGCCGAAAAATTGGAGGCCGCCCAATTCATCTGGTCCGCTTTCACAGGTCCCCTCCTCAAAAGGAAAACCGATCGTGCAGAGCGAGATCGGGGAGGCCGCTGTACCGACAATATGGTCCGGCACATAGAAGCCCATTCCAGGCGCACCGCCACTGGGGAGTGTGGAACCCGGCGCCCCGATCAAGAGTCCGTGCGCGCCATCATTATCGAGGTCATCGACAAAGGCGACCGAACGACCAACGGCCTTTACTTGACTGTCCCCAAAGAATGTGACGCCCCGCAGGTTCCCCTCGGCGCCGACGTCGGAAAATTGATACGGTGTTCCATTCTTCTTGGTTGTGAGCTCGACGCTCCCGC
>JACPFG010000122.1 GCA_016183125.1 Deltaproteobacteria bacterium | reverse complement strand
TCCCGCCATGACCGACTTCACGATCATGGTCGAGGCAACAGCCTACATGTTCATCACGGGGCCGGACGTGATCAAGGCCGTCACACATGAAACGGTGACAAAGGAGGCGCTCGGCGGCGCCGCAACGCACAACACCAAGAGCGGAGTCGCCCACTTCGCGGCGGCCGATGAGAAAGCTGCGCTTCAACTGACGCGTCGGCTCTTGAGTTATCTCCCTTCCAATAACCTGGATGATGTCCCACCGCGATCAACGAAGGACGTCGCTGATCGGGCTGATGCGGCCCTCGATCGCCTCGTTCCCGACGACCCCACGCGCCCTTACGATATCAAAGAGGCGATTCATGCGACCGTGGACGATGGGGATTTTTTCGAGGTCCAGGCCGGTTTCGCGCCGAACATCGTGATCGGATTCGCGCATTATAACGGCCGGGCCGTCGGGATCGTGGCCAATCAACCGAAGGTCCTTGCCGGTTGTCTCGATATCGACGCCTCGGTCAAGGCCGCGCGGTTCGTCCGATTCTGCGATTGTTTCAATCTCCCGATCGTCACGTTCGTGGATGTGCCAGGATTCCTGCCGGGCACGGCTCAGGAATTCGGCGGGATCATCCGGCATGGCGCGAAACTACTCTACGCTTACTGCGAGGCCACGGTGCCAAAGGTAACGATCATTACCCGGAAGGCCTACGGCGGCGCGTACGACGTGATGAGCTCGAAACATATCCGCGGCGATATGAACTTTGCCTGGCCGACCGCCGAGATCGCCGTGATGGGCCCCGAGGGCGCGGTCAATATCATCTTTCGCAAGGAACTCGCCTCGGCAAAAGACCCGAAGAAAAAGCAGGCCGAATTGGCCGCTGAATATCGCGCACACTTTGCCAATCCTACAAAGGCAGCCGAGCTGGGCTATATCGACGAAGTGATCCGCCCATCCGTCACGCGAGCGCGAATCATCCGGTCGCTCGACCTCCTCCGCACCAAGCGCGACAAAAACCCGCCGAAGAAACACGGAAATATGCCATTATAAAGGGGACGCTTCCCGTCCAAAAAAGTTTCCGGCATAGATCAGGAAATAAGGGAAGTGTCCCCGATCCTGAAGTGTTCCACGACCAAGTATGATATTTGACAAATGATACTATATGTGACAAAAATAACTACATGAGACAGTTTGGGGATGAGGCCTTCTATACCCCGGAGCAGGTGGCCAAAAGGCTTCAAGTAAGCCTGACGACGCTCTACAACCTCATTAAGGCGCGGGAGATTCCCGCCGTCCGGATCGGGAAGAGTTTCCGGATCCCGGAGAGTGAACTGGAGCGGCGGCTCCACATCACTTCAAAGGGCGCGGTCGTCCCGAAAATCGTGCGGAACTTCGTGGACCGATTGCAACATTCCGCGCTGGCAAAGAAGGTAACTGATGTAATTTTGTTCGGATCGTACGCGCGCGGGGAGCCGGATGAAGATTCCGATATCGACATGTTGGTGCTCCATCGTGGGCTTTCGCCGACGGAAGAGGTCGCAATGAGTGATCTTGAAGAAGCGGCGGCGGCAGCCACCGGCTATGCTGACGACCTCCAGATCATGAAGTGGACGATAGAGCGGTGGAATACCCTGGCGAACCATCGGGCAGGTATCGTGCGAACGATTCAAACGGAAGGGATCTCCCTGTGGAAGAACAGACACCCGCAGAATCGTACCGGGTAAGGGCCGCGGAGGCCCTGGCCGCCGCGAAAAACGCCCTCGCCCACAAACACAAAGAGACGGCCGTTTCCCGGGCGTATTATGCCTGCTTTTACGCCATCCATTCGCGGCTGGAGGAACTCGGAGAAACCGCCGGCAGCCACAAGCAGGTGGGGATCCTTTTCCGTAAACATTTCATCAAGACGAAAAGAATCGATGTGAAATTGAGCCGGATGCTGCGAGAACTCTCAAATTGGCGGATGGAAGCGGATTACGCCCCAACACCGGCGCTGAATCAAGCGCTTGCCGCCAACTTGGTAGCGTCCGCGGAGGAGTTTGTCACCACCCTCCTCGCCTGCAAATGAAAAAATCTCCGCCCGAAACTAATTGAAATCACATATGAATTGGCTCATTACGGATATTGGGTGAAAATACGACGCAACTTTTGTTGACACTGTGCCGATAATATATACAGGCAAGGGGGAGATAATTTTTACAGAATGATTTTTAACCCAGGAGGTCACAATGACGGATTTTTCCAGAACGATCAAATCGGATTATTTCATACCGATCAAATCCAGATTTCCCGAAGGATTCATTAAAGTACGGGAAAGCAAGAGATCTGATCTACCCACCCCTGAAGCATCCCCCGATTTTTATTCGGGCCCAGTCGTAGAAGACAAGGAAGACCGGGAATACCGGGATTACCTGAATAGCCAAAAGTTGATGTCGGACCAAGAGATAATCCAGGCGCTCAAGGGTGAAGATGTCGGTAAGCAGAGCAAAGCCATCATTAGTTTGAAAAAATTGGACCTTGAGATCACACAGGAGGACCCCGATCTCGTTGATGCGCTCGTTGCCGCACTCAAGAGCAAAGATAAGTTTGTTCTCGACGGCGCCGCCAATGCCTTGAATAGAATCTTGCACGGTTTCGGTGACCAGTAAATGAGAATTTTCCACTCATCTGTATCGCCTCCCCGCTGCAAAAGTTGCGCGGGACTTTCCCATTGACATTGCTTACCCCATAAGCATAGTATTTGGCGATGCATCCCCTTCCGAAACCTGTCAAAGGGGTGTTTGCTCGGTGGGGCCGGCGGGGTGGCCAAACACGCGCTCGGCGATTATCGCCGCTGCGGCGTTCCACGATCGCAGCCCAGGCGGCGCGGGCGCGATGGCGCGGCACTGAGGCCGAGCACTCCCTTCCCAGCGTGCGACTCGTCGCGGCCAACTGGGAGGATCCGGTCTACCTGGAAGAGGTACTTGCCGAGGGGTTGCTTGCGGATTGGCGAACGCTCTATCAGCGGATCGCGGACTATCCCTTTGGCGCCACGGCGGAGGCCCTGGCGCGGGTCCTTGTCGCACAAGCAATCTACGGGGCCACGCCGCTCTGGAAGGGCATCCTACGCCACCTGCAAGAGGGGGGTAGATGAAAAAATGCGGTCGTCAATCGAACCCTTCTAAATCCACCGCTCAACTCCCCGAATGGGAACGCCTCATCTCCACGGAGTGCCTTTTCCAATCCTGCTTTCCGGAATGCGTGCTTGTTGGCGGAACGGCCGCGGTGCTACATGCCGGGCATCGCATCTCGATGGCTGCGGATTACGTCCTGCCGGATCTCCAGCGGCGCTTTGCGGAAATCCTGCAGAAGGTCGAGGCGAAGGCCGGCTGGCGCACCCGGCGCATCGAGCCACCGGTGTTGATCCTCGGGCACTTTCAAGGGATTCGAACGGGCATTCGCCAGCTTATGCGGATGGCGCCATTAGAAACGACGGTCGTCCGTGGATTACGCTGTCCGACACCGGAGGAAATCTTACGCATCAAGGCCTACCTGATCGTCCAGCGCAATGCCACGCGCGATTACATTGATTTTATAGCCCTGTTTGACCATCTGGGCGTTCAGCGCGCCCTACAGGCCCTTCAACCACTTGACCAGTTGTACCCGCAAAAGGAGGGGACGGCGGTGAGTCAACAACTGGCGATGCAACTGGCCGATCCCAAACCATGGGATTTTGCCGAAACGGATCTGCGCGCGTATAAGGCCCTCAAGGCCCCCTATACCGATTGGGCGGAAGTGAAGCGCCGCGCTGCGGCCGCCGGCCAGAAAATCATCCGGCAGACATTTATTGGAAAGGACATGTGACTCGGCCTCGCCAGCAGCGAATAACCAGCGTCCTCGTCGCGAACCGCGGGGAGATTGCGGTGCGGGTGATCCGGACGTGCCGAGAGATGGGAATTCGTCCGATTGCTGTATATACTAATGCCGATCGGGGAGCATTGCATGTTCAGGAGGCCGATGCCTCCTATCAGGTGGACAACTACCTTAATGTACGAGGTGTGACAGGCGCGGCAAAGGAAGCCAAGGCAGACGCGATTCATCCGGGTTACGGCTTCCTGGCGGAAAATGCGCAGTTCGCCGCCGCGTGCGCGCGCGCCGGACTGATCTTCATCGGGCCGCCAGCATCGGTAATTCACACGATGGGTTCGAAGATTGCCGCGCGGCAAGTAGCTGCGCGGGCGGGCATCCCGGTCGTTCCGGGAACAGTCGCGCCCTTACGCAATCTCGGCGAAGGACGGCGGAGCGCGGCGAAAATCGGCTACCCGATCCTGCTGAAGGCCGTGGCGGGCGGCGGCGGCAAGGGGATGCGGACGGTTGCGTCATCAAAGGACCTGGCGGCGAGCTATCGGTTGGCCGAGGCGGAGGCGAAGGCGGCCTTCGGGGATAGCCGACTCTATGTCGAGAAACTGCTCCAACGCCCCCATCATATCGAGGTCCAAATCCTGGCCGATCATCAGGGAAACGTCATCCATTGCTTCGAACGGGAGTGTTCGGTTCAGCGACGACACCAAAAGGTGATCGAGGAGACGCCATCCCCGTTTCTGAAACCCGCCACGCGTCAGGCACTGTGCGAGGCGGCCATCCGATTCGCGCGCGCGGGAAAATATCGCAACGCGGGTACGGTGGAGTTTTTAGTTGAAGATAACCAGCCGGATCGCTTCTATTTCCTTGAAATGAACACGCGGATTCAGGTCGAGCATCCGATTACGGAACTGGTCACAGGACTCGACTTGGTTAAGACCCAGATCTTGATTGCCATGGGCGAGCCGCTCCCATGGCGCCAGGAGGAGATCTCGTCACGAGGCCACGCAATCGAGTGCCGTCTTTACGCGGAGAATCCCTTTGCCGATTTCCTGCCGGCACCGGGCAGGATCACGACGCTCGCGGAGCCCCACGGCCCCGGTGTCCGGATCGACACCGGCGTTGTTGCTGGTTCGACCGTGCCGGTGGATTATGATCCGATCCTGGGAAAACTCTCCGTCTGGGCGAACACGCGACCTGACGCGATTGCCCGAATGCAGCGGGCGCTGCGGGAATACCGGATCGGCGGGATCGTCACGAATCTGGCGTTCCATGATCGTGTTCTCGGCCATGCGGCATTCCGCGCCGGGCACTACGATACGCAGTTCGTGCCAATACATCTCAAAGTACTGACCGCGATTTCCACGCAGGAACTAGAACAGGCAATGTGCGTCGCGGCGATCGTCGCCGGGCGGCGTGAACAACAAATACCGCAAGTGCCAACACTGCCAGCACCTTCGTCATGGGGCATGGCCGCGCGACAGGAGACCCTCCGTGAAGGAATGGATCGTCGCACGGGATGGTAATCCAACGACCGTCTTGATCGACGGCGGCCCGGACGCCTTTCGGTGCCGCGTGGGGAAGCATGCGCACCGCGCGGCGTTAATCAATGCGACCGAGACAACGGTCACGCTATTATTCGATGGCGCGAGGGTCGTGCATGCCGATCTCCGGTGGGAGGGCAACACCTGTCATTGCATCGTCGATCATATTCCCTATACGTTTACCATCCACCGAACCTGGGATATGGGGCAGCGCCGCGCGAGCCGGGTGTCGAAGGAGGGGGCTGTCGCAGGCGGCCTGCTCTATGGCCTTGATGCCCAGCCCGCCGTTCCCCGATATACGATACACGATATACGATACACGGAAGTACGGGCTCCCATGCCAGCCCGAGTCGTCGAGGTCCGCGTGAAAAAAGGCTACCGCGTACAGATCGGCCAACCGCTCTGCGTTGTTGAGGCTATGAAGATGCAAAATGAGATCCCCTCCCCTGCCACTGGGAGGGTTGCCGCCCTCTTCGTCGAGACTGGCCAAATCGTCGAGGCAAATCAGCCGTTGCTCAGGATCGAATAAAAAAAGGCGCCAGGGGTTACCCTGGCGCCTTGTTAACATCTCCGTCTCCGCTTGTTTAGCGCGTGCTGCGCAACGCATGATTACACGGGGCCTTGCGTACAATCCTTTCCAGTGCGGCAAAGTTGCCCGTCGTCACGTATTTATCAAACACCTTGCACTTGATGTTGGGGATGCGTGCACGGCATTTGTTGAAATCATCCCCGTCCACTACCACGTCCCGCGAACCGATCCGTTGTTCCAGTTCCGTCGCGGTAAATTGACCCTTCATCCGCTTCAGCCCGAATTCATCCCAGAGCGATTTGCCAGCCGTGCTATTCAGCTCGGCGACACACTGTTCCTTTGCCGCCGCGGGGCTAGTTGCCCCCTTTTGACAGTTGGCATAAGTGCCGCATAGGGACTCAATCAACTGCCCCACTGTAGAGCCGGACGGCACCACCTTGGCATATACGCGTGAACAGGCCCCCTTCTCGGGGATCAACTGCTCGGGGCTGGTGAGCTCCTTCGTGATATTCTCACCGATCACGCCGCAGTTATAAGTGGCTATCTCTGCCACGCACTGTCCCAGATGCGTCTGGCTGACGAGCAACTCGCCACCGTTGACCATCGCCTCTATATCCGGACCCTTCAATACTCCGGCGTGGTCTTTCAGACCGAATCGCGCCCACAAGCCTGTCCCCTTAGTACCTTGGAGCTCATTTGCGCATTTTGCGGTCTTTTGCAGTTGTGGCCCAATTTTCTTCCTGAATTTAGCATCCTCCTGGGCACACGACGCGACACGCGAACAGACGGCGTTCACTAAATCCGTCGCCGATCCGGCAACGGCCTGCCGCGGCATACCACTCCCCAGGAGCAATACAACTCCCGAGGCTAATGCCATTACCACGCCCGCATACGTTAGACGTTTCATAATGCCCTCCTCCTTTCACCTCACCACGATGCACCACCACACTGCCAAAGCAGAGCCTACCGGCACCAGTGCCGGGGACTATGCTCACCATCACTCATTATTTCAATTATCGAAACCTGTGGTGGGTACTGACCGCACTTTATACCAGAGATGAAACCTATTTGGCAATCGGCAAATTATCTGGCAGAATAGGTAACGTATTCCGGGGAATACAACATCTGGAAGTAGCCGATGCCAAAACGAATTCTCATAATGGGTGCGGCAGGGCGCGATTTTCATAACTTCAACGTCCTTTTCCGTGACGATCCCCAATACGACGTCGTCGGTTTCACCGCCACACAGATTCCTAACATCGACAGGCGTAGATATCCGTCGGAGC
>JACPFG010000121.1 GCA_016183125.1 Deltaproteobacteria bacterium | reverse complement strand
GGAGCCTACCATCAGCGGATGAACATTAAGCGGTTTCGCAAGGTGGGGGCCATAGCTAAGGAGACGGCGGAATGGTTCCACCTGTCCGGTTCCGCAGACGCGGGGGAATTGCTCATCGCGTGGGGGAGTTGCGCCGGTGTGGCTAAAGAATATGCGGCGGGACACCAGGGGACGGCGCTATTTATCCCGGAGATCATCCACCCATTTCCGGCAGCGGCTCTAAAGCAGGCCTGCGCCGGGCGGAAGCGTGTCACGGTCCTGGAGATGAACTATCAGGGGCAGTTGTATCATCACCTGCGTGCGATCGGGGCGATCCCGCCGACTGCGATAAGTGTAGCGAGGTCGGGCGGTCTGCCGCTACAGACGACCGATATAGAGCAGTTGCTAAGTGGCCAGACGGCCTAAGGAGGAGATATGGAACCATCCCAACGACGACCTATCGAATATCGCAACGATCTCCACCCCGTCTGGTGCACCGGCTGCGGCGATTTTGCCGTCCTCAAGAGCTTTACCCGCGCGTTTGCCCAACTGGGGTTGCAAAACGAACGGATTGCCATCATCTCAGGAATCGGTTGTTCCAGCCGACTCCCCGGCTATTGCGCCACATACGGACTAAACAGCGTGCACGGCCGTCCTCTCCCGATCGCAACGGGGCTTAAGATAGCCAGGCCGGAACTGACCGTGATCGCCTGCGCGGGGGACGGCGATGCGTTTGCCATCGGCACCGGGCATATACCGCACGCGATTCGCCGCAATCCCGATCTTACCTACTTCGTTATGGACAACGCTGTCTATGGGCTGACCAAGGGGCAGGCATCTCCGACAAGTGCTCGTGAGCAGAAGGCCGCCAGGCACCAACTAGGCGAGATGGATCCGCCGATCAATCCGGTCCTATTCGTGCTCGCCAACGGCGCCGGGTTCGTGGCCCGAACTCAGGCAGGCGACATGAAACATATGACCGACATGCTTGTTCGGGCGATCAACTATCCCGGATTTGCGTTCGTCCACTGCCTCTCTGTCTGCGTCACCTATCAGGGGCGCAGCTACCAGGAGGCGCTAGACGGTCGTGTCCATCCCATTATGGCCGAGCATGATCCGCGCGACGAAGATGCGGCCTACCGTTTGGCCCGCACTGATCCATACGCGCTGGGCGTGATATACGAACGAGCAGATAGTTAGTACCGGGGACCTCTAAAAACTGTCCAGATGCAAGGCGCCCGCTGAGGCTCGACTGAGGCGTACTGCAAGGTACGCCGCAAGGAGTAGCCGAGGCGGGCAACGCCGCAGATGGGCAGTTTTTAGAGGTCCCCGTTAAAAATTCCACGCGAACGTGACGCGCGGCACTATATCGGTCCGCGGCCTGACACCTGCCACCGTGTTGTAGAAGACCGTCTCGACGTTCGGCAGGAGATGGATGTTTTTGCGGACTGTAAAATCGAGCCCGGCGATTGCTATGGTAGGCTTGGCCGTCTCTTCAAGCGGGAGATACTGGATCGTGTTCCCGGCCGGATTCGGATCGAAGAGGTGGTCGATCCTGGCAAATCCCCAGAGCCATTTTACGATCTGGAAGGCCCCATGTCCTGAGATGAGTTTGATCGTCTGATTGCCGCCTGCCGTCAGTTGCATCCTACGAACGGCAAATAGCGTCCCCAGACGCCACCGCTCACGCGTATATCCGGCAAACCCGTAAAGACTCACGCGATCGGTATGGCCAAAGCCGGTCTCGTAGTCCCCATACGCCCTGAGTGCCAGCCCATCCAGAGGCCGAACCGTTAGGGCCCCGTAGAATTTCTTATCGCTGTTTACCTCAAACCTAGTCCCGGAGCCGTTGCCCACCATCACCGCATATTGCAGTTTGTCGTCCAGAAAACTCCCGTCGGCACCCACGCCAAGGTCGACGGCGCCGCCGAACCCTTGGAGGTCGAGTGGGGTTCGCTCCACTGACCGATAACCCCAGTGATCCTCCACCAGCCCAACCCACGTAGGCGTGGTGATCATCCCGGCACTCACGCCGTGATGGTTCGGTCTCCACTTAAGGCTTGCCTCCTTTACATACGGACGCACTAGATCGGCCACGCCCCCGTTGTCGTCAAAATCAGGGCTGTTGACCTCCAGCCGGAAACGCCCGGAAAAGTGCTCGTCGAACGTGTGATCGTAGGTGAAATAGCCGCGCCTGATCCAGAAGGCGGTCTTCTTTTCCCAATTGGTAGTCGATCCGGCAACGGTATGATAACGGGCAAACCAGGCAAAGTCGCCGAACACAACGCCGGAGATCTTACCCTCCGCTGCGACGTTAAGTGGGGCCGATGCGATCAGCCAGAGGAGCCCCAACATCAAGTAGAGAATGCGGCGGGTCATAGGTCATCGCCCTCGCTGGGTCGAGAGGAGGTAGCGGGCCAGATCCTCTATCTGGGCAGCCGTTAAGGTCTCCTTGAATCCGGGCATCATAGCGGAGGGATTCATTGCGTTGGGATCTTCGATGTAACTATATACATATCCTTTGTCCCGATAGGTTCTGACGGCGCTAAGGTCCGGACCGATATCGCCACCCTTTCCGTCAATAGCGTGGCAGGAGGTGCACTGCTGGGCAAACAGGGTCGGCGCCTCCGGCGTAAAGGGCCCCTCGCCGCCCAACGTCTGCATATAGGCGGTGAGCGCCTCGGCCTCCTCGGGGAGAAGATGCATCCGAGGCATGATCGAGCCGGGGGTCGCCTGCTGTGGATTTAGAAAGTGGCGGATCAACCACTCGCGATCCCGCTTGGCGCCAACCGTAGTAAGATCGGGGCCGGCAACTCCTCCTCTTCCCTGTACACTGTGGCAGTAACTACACCGCAATTCCTGGTAGAGCCGTTTTCCCTCCGCCACTACCGGATGCTGATGGATCGTCGGGTTTAGTAGCGGCGATTTGTAACCGAGATATGTCAGTGCTCCGAACCCCCCCACGGCAATAATACCTAGCGCCGTAAGGATCGGGCGGTCGATCGGATGACGCTTCGGGCCTCGATCGATAAACGGCAGAAGAAGGAGAAAAATGATGACAAACGTCGGGACCACGACTGCTGCAAACGGTTCCAGCTTCCCTGGGAAAAATTTGAGTGCCTGAAAAAGAAAGAGAAAATACCACTCTGGGCGCGGATTATAAGTCGTCGCCGTAGGATCGGCGATCTCCTCCAGATCGGCCCCTACTGTTACCGCCAGATAGACAATCGCGCAAAAGACGATCAAGACCGCCAGGGAGTCCTTGAACACTGTGAACGGAAAAAACGGCTTCCCCTGCTGTTTAAGCTCCTGATATCGCGCGCGCAACCGATCTTTCCAGTGATCAAAGGTCATCCTGGTCTCCTAGGCTCCCGCTCCGGCGGGGCCGAGATGCCCTGGCGGATGACCATGAAGAGGTGGATGGCAACGAGCAGCCCAAGGCTGGCTGGCAGGATCAAGACATGGATCGCATAGAAACGAGTGAGCGTGACCGCCCCTAACTGATCACCACCGCGCATCAATTTAGCGATCCATGGGCCAAGATAGGGTGCCTGCTCGGCAATATTGGCCCCGACCACCGTGGCCCAAAAACCCTTCTGGTCCCACGGAAGAAGATAGCCGGTGAACCCAAAACCGAGCACGATCAGCCAGATGAGCACGCCTACTATCCATGTAAGTTCTCGCGGATATTTGTAGGCCCCCATAAAATAGACGCGGAGCATGTGTAACGTGACGAAGATCACCATCGCGGAGGCGCCCCATTTATGTATGCCGCGCATGACCGAGCCCATCGGGATCTGATCGGTCACGTGTTTGACCGACAGGTATGCGTGCTCAGGTGACGGGACGTAATTCATTGCGAGCAGGATGCCGGTCACTATCTGCGCGGTGAATATAAACAGACTGACACTCCCCAGTGTATAGAGCCAGCCGACCCCCTTGGGGATCTTCCGATCCAGCAGCGCGTGTTTGATCTCGCGCGTTTGCAACCGCTCGTCCAACCACTCGCGCAGTTTCGCCACAGCTTAACCCTCTTTCTTTTCTACCGCGGGTTTGATCAGCAATTTCTTCCCGACGACCTTGGTTTCGAACCGATCGAGCGGCCGGGGAGCCGGTCCCGATAGAACGTTCCCGTCGATGTCGAACATGGCCGTATGGCACGGGCAGAGAAACTTTCCTTGGGCCGCATCGAAGCGGTAAGGACAGCCCAGGTGCGTGCACCTGGGGTCGTAGGCCGTGAACTGGCGCCCGTCGGCCGTTACTACCCATGCGCTCGATCGACCCTCGATCGTAACCCATCCGTCCTTTTTTCGCCGGACAAACTCGATTTTTGTAGGTTGACCCACCGGAACCTCGGACACGGCCGCGACCTCTACCCACTCCTCTTCCGATCGCTTCCATAGCGGGGCCAGCACGTAGACCCCTGACGGAATTGCTAGACCGAGTAATGTCAGTCCCCCAAGAATCAGCGTGCCCCGTTTCAGAAACTCCCGCCGCCCGGCATCCATCCCCTCCGTCATCGCGCGCCCCCGCTCTTCAGTTGCAATCCTTGCATAGCCGCCTGCGCCGCCTGAATAATGGACCTGGCTCGATTGAGAACATCGCTCATGTCCAACGAATGCCATTTGCGCTTTGCCTCAGCGAGCGCCGACTGCTGGGCCTTAAGGATTGCCTCTTCCGCTGTGCCGGCCTTTCCGGCGGGGGCGGCCTTCGCAAGGGAGGCTGCCCACCGTTTCACTGCTGCATCGGCCTGATTGAGAGTAACGAGGGCCTGGCTGGCGCCCCCGCGGAGCACATGGCAGAGCGAGCACTGCTGCTCCATCTGCACCGGTGTCAAAATAGCGGTGGCCATGGAACCGTGACAGGTCGTGCAGGTGGGCCCTCGTCCGGTTCGCTTAAGTTCGCTGAAGTGGAAACTCTTCTTAAACTCGGCCGCCTCGGCCCCGTGACACGTCCCGCAGGTGTCCTGGATGCGCATATAATAAAGGGGGCTCCCCTTCTGCGTGGCTGGGACCACACCGGCATGCGCCCCCGCGGCGTCTGAAACGCCCGGATTCCCGCCATGGCACTTCTCGCACATAACACCGGCGCGGGCATGAATCGATCCCTGCCATTCGGAGAAGTCATGAGCCCTACGGGCGGAAGGGGCAAGGCTCGCGTGGCACGTCACACAGGCGTTGGCGCTCTCCGCGTAGGCGGAGGGCGCCCATGCAAATCCGAGAATAATTATAGAAAGTGTGATTAAGCGCATCGAAAAACACCACTATCAAATATCGAGCGCCTCGTCCATGGAAACTGGAATGATGGTAATCATAATAAAACTATTGTGTCCGCGTAAACGTCCCGTTCGAGGTCCCCGAACAGGAGCCACTGCTGTGGACTGATGTCCAGGTCGCGCCTGTATAGCTAAAGGTGCTTCCCACCGCATTCGTGGTCAAGGTGGCTGTTGTGCAGTCGATGGTGATGGTTTCCGTCCCAACGGCAAGGTTGCCTGCAAATTTAACTTGGCTTCCCGAAATCTGTCCGGTGAGCGAAATGCCGGAAGAGGTCGCTGTGAGCGTATTGCCGCTTTGCGAGAAGGTACCACTCCCGGTGAACGAGGTCGTCGGAGAGGGACAATCGTTTGAAGGAGTTGTCCCTGAAAGAGACCAAACGGTACCATCAAGATTGAAGGCTGCCGTTTCTAGGGTAGAAAAGGAACAACTGCCGGCGCCGCTGCCGCCGCACCCTGCCAAGACAAAAAACACCGCCAGCAAATAAAACATTGTCGTCGCCTTTTTCATTGCCGACTCCTTTCAGATTGCAGTACTTTTCACATGTTTTGGTCCTCCGTGCAAGTGAATTAACAGGCTAAAGATAATCGTTGACTATGAGATTGATTATCATGATAATCAATCTCATGCACAAACGGCTTGAATTTCAGCGTATTTTGGAAATGACGATCCCCAAAAATCCCATAAAAGGCTCTGGGGCGGCTTTTCTTTGGGGCCCCCGAGGCACGGGAAAGACCACGTACCTCAAACAGAAATTCCCCCGCGCAAAATACTACGACCTTTTACAGTCGGACCTTGCAACGGAGTTGATGCTCCATCCGGACCGCATGCGAAAAGAGATTTTGGCCGAAAGGCCCGCGGCGGTCGTGATCGATGAAATTCAAAAAGTTCCGCCTCTCATGGATGAAGTGCACTGGCTTTTGGAAAACACGGCAACGCTGATTATTCTGTGCGGTTCGAGCGCGAGAAAATTGAAGAGGGGCGGAAAAAATCTTTTAGGCGGGCGCGCGGTCGGCTACCAACTATTCCCCTTGACGACCGCGGAAATAAAAAACATCGATCTTCAGAAGGCCCTTCAGTTCGGGACGAATCCCCGCCATTACCTTGAAGGCAATCCCCGCCCGCTGTTAAAGGCCTATGTCAGCAACTATTTGAGAGAAGAAATTATCGAGGAAGCGCTTACGCGCAATATTCCGGCCTTCGCGCGTTTTTTAGAAGTGGTCGCACTGACCCATGGTCAACTGCTGAATTATGCCAATGTCGGTCGTGAGGTCGGTGTGTCACCGAGCACCGTTCGGGATTATTACCAAATTCTGGAAGATACTCTCATTGGTCACACCGTGGAGCCATGGCGCAAACGAAAAGATCGCCGTTTGATCGAAACGGCGAAGTTCTATTTGTTCGATGTCGGGATTGCCAACGCCCTCCACCCAGAGGCGAAAGACGTGGTCGAAGGGACTGATGTCTATGGCAATGCCTTTGAACATTTTTTTGTGGAAGAGCTTCGCGCATACCTGAGCTACAAGGAGCGAGACGATCGTCTCGCCTTTTGGCGAACGACCTCCGGGTACGAAGTCGATGTGATTATCGGCTCGATGGCGGTAGCGCTGGAATTCAAGTCAACCAAGAGAATAAGCACTGACCACTTGAGGGGGCTTCGCGCGCTCCGAGAAGAACACACCGTGGGGAAGGCTATCCTTGTCAGTCGGGAGGAACGTATACAACAAACACCCGACGGCATTCTCCTCATGCCATGGCAACAGTTTTGCGACCGCCTCTGGGATGGAGAAATTATTTAATTGACGGCTCCTCATGCGGCCTGTGGCAGGTGGTGCATTCGGAGGGGGTGCGCTCCCAGTGGGGCATGCCGGATTCCGTGCGAATTTTTTCGTGGCATTCGAGGCAATTGGCGCGGGTGGGGAAGATCCCTTCCACTCCTTTTTCCGTCGCGAGGAAGTTATGACACTGGAGGCAGTGGACGAAGGCCATCTTGTTCCCCATTGCCGCCTTATCTGTGTGACAGGTGACGCAGACACCTTCCGGCCGGGCGATGTTATGAATCCCCTGGTCGTGGCAATCGAGGCACTCGATCCCGGCCCGGTCGACGTGGACCTTATGTCCCGCCGTTTCCCTGATATCATGCCACCGCTGGGAATCCGTCGCGTGGCACCGGACGCACACGGTGTGATCGAGTTCCGGGTGGTGGATCACCTTGTCGGGACGGAGGGTGACATACATCCAGAGTTGTTTGAGACTCTCGATCTTACTATGTCGGTGGCATTCGTGGCAGTTGACCATCGCGTGCGTCCCAACCTGCCACTGCTGGAACGGTTCTGCCATCGTGTGGCAACTCACGCAAAATTTCGGCTCATGTTCGATGTAATGATAGGTCACTACGCCGGCGGCACAGAGGGCGGCAATAACGCCCGCCACGATCAGGCCGGGGATCCAGAACTTTGGCCGGCGAAGCCGTTGGAACAGTCGTTTCATCGCGGTAGCCGAGCCAGAGGATCGGATAATTCATAAAGAATGTCAAATGGTTACGATGTTTGATGGGCCCGCCCGAACGGGGGAAGGAGCTTGGCGAGGCCATACAACAGGACGAACGGGATGGCAAAGAGGAGGATGGCCGCCAAGACCCCTTCCTTGGCGAGGAATTCCGGATGGAAATCGCGCAGACCCCTTAAGCTCTTCGACATCATCTGGCCGCCGATCACCACGTTCCAGCGCATCGAAAAGACCTGGATGAGGAGCAGAAGCGACGCGGTGAACGTGAGGGTATTGCGCACCTTGGCGTGCAGATACCGGTCGAGCAGGACCGCCAGCATCAGGAGGATGAAGGGAATCAGGGACCCCAGGATCATCTGGACGGAGATGAAGGAAAACGCCAGTTGGTGCGTGATGAGCGGGGCGATGATCTCCCATTCTTCGTTCCGTTCGTAGGCGAGCGTGATGATCTCCAGGAGTTCCAGCGTGATCGTCTGGATCTGGAAGTACCAGAGCCAGCGGGCGAGCCCCCGAAGGCATGGTTGAGAGATCTCGTCCCCGCGGACCTTGGCGACGAACTGATAGAGGACGATCAGGAGGGCAATCCCGGAGACGACCGCCGAGAAGAGAAAGATGATCGGCATCAAGGGCGTTGACCACCAGGGGTTGGCCTTGATCGCGCCGAAGAGGAAACCGACATAGCCATGGAGCAGACAGGCGGCGGGGATCCCGATCGTGGCCAGGATCGTGATCACCTTCCGATCGAGGGCCAGGGTCTCCGGGCGGAGGTCGTCGACGCCGAGGGCCAGGAGCCGATATGGCAAAGACTTCCACCCGGGTAGCGTCTGCGCCAGGCGCACGATATCGGGCCGGAAGACGAGCCAGACTTCCAGAACAAGGACCACGAGATAGAATGAATAGAGCACACCGAAACCGGCCATGGCCGAGGTAAAGTGCGGCGTGATCATGATATTCATCGCCCGTTCGGGATGGCCCAAGTGATTGAGCAACGGCATCGTCGCGCAGAGGAGAAACGCCAAGGAGGTGAGCAGGGCAAACCGCCCTATGGGAGCGTATTCCTCCTTGTGAAACACATGATAGAGTGACGAGACGATAAACGCCCCGGCAACCAGTCCCGTAATGTAAGGGTACATCATATCGGTCGGAAAGGTATAGCGAAAGGCCTCGATCATCAGCGGATCTCCTTATCGAATCCCAGATAGTAGCAGCGCGGCTTGGTGAGCTTCTCCGGCTGCAAAATTGCCAGGTGCGCTTCCGTCACGATCTTCCGGATCGGATCACGCTCGTTTTTTAAGTCCCCGAACATCCGTGCCCCCACCGGGCAGGCCTCCACACAGGCCGGTTTCATCCCCTTCGTGACGCGATGATAGCACCAGGTGCACTTCTCGGCGGTCTTCGTGACCGGGTTGATAAACCGGCTGCCGAAGGGACAGGCCTGGACGCAATATCCGCAGCCGATGCACCGCTTCGGGTCGACCAGCACCACCCCCTCCGGCGTATTATATGAGGCGCCGACCGGGCAGACCTGGGTGCATGGCGTGTTCGCGCAGTGGTTGCAGAGCTTCGGAACGAAATACGACTTGGCGACCTTAAATCCGGGCGTAATCGGCTTGAATCCGTCTTTCCCGCCGTTTGGGGAATCGACTATCACTTCTCCCTGCTCCGAGACGGTATACCGCTCCACCCAGGTCCGGAAAAAGTGGTCCGGCACCTTGTTCTCCCGCGAACAGGCCTGGACGCACATCCCGCAGCCGATGCACTTCGTGATATCGATGACGTAGGCGTAGAGGTGTTCTTCCGGATCGTAGTTCGTGCCGGGGAGCATACCGATGGCATGTTCCGCGGCCTGCGCCGGGGTGATCCGCAAGAGCGCCACGGTGATCGCCGCCCCCGCCATGATCTGGGCGGCATCCCGCAGAAACTCCCGCCGGGAGATTACCGGCTTTTGGTTTTCGTCCCCGGCGCCAGCGCAGGGCTTGGGCTGTGGGGCCGATGGCAATCGAAACATATCGCCTCGTTGGTCGTCAGGGCATCGTGACCTGCCCCCACGACATCTAGATGTTCCATCAGATCGATCTGGGGAAACGCCGCGGGCCGCGCCGCTAACTGTTGATGACAACGCGCGCACAGGGTGAACGACCGGTGCATCGGCATCTGTTCTTTCCCCGCCTCCGTAATGTGCAAGGCCAGCGGCCCGTGGCAATCCTGGCATGGAACGCTTGCATGCTTACCGGCCACCTTGGTCTCCGCCACCTCCATGTGACATTCCGCGCAGGCCTCCGGCGCCCCGTGCACGGCGGGGATGGCCGCCTGCTCGGCGATATTATCGCCGCGAAAGTGGCCGAAGCGGCCGAAGGACTTCGGCATCACAAGTGCGCGCACCACAAAAAACAGGAGGGCCGCCCCGATCAGGGCGGCCCCCGCGCGCACCAGATGACGATGATGCTTCATAACGTTGCCTGCCTACTTCATGGTCTTCACGTAATCGGCGATCGCGTTGAGTTCCGCGTCACTCCCTTTGACAGCCGGCATCGTCGCCTTCGGATTCGCCGCCTTCGGGTCCTTAATATATTTGACCATTGCCGCCTTATCTAGTGTAGAGGACTTCAAGTCCCCCCCCTTCTTTCCGGCCCCGTGGCACATCGGGCACCCCTTGCTCTTGAAGAGCGCCGCGCCGTCCTCGGCATACGCAGCCCCCATCCCGAGGCCGCAAAGGGCCAGTGCCACCATCATTCCCATTATCCTCCGCATACCCCCTCCTTTCGGACCAGCCCGGTATTGGGCTGCGATATCGGCGCGTTATTTACGCCCTCGCATGCCGACAATCAATCCAAATTCGAGGCATAACAATGATCTCCAACATATGCAGGGGCTGATCTTCTCCCACCCACCGGCAACTCCATTGGTTAAAAGTGCGGGCTTGCAAAGCTCAAGAAATATTGTAGAGAACAGTCCTCTATAAGGAGGGGTTATGCGCACGTTCCGAATACAAACAATATGTCTGGCCGTCCTGTTCGTCGGGACTCTAATGGCGGGCTCCGTGATTGCGGGCGCCGCCGACACAATCTCCGGGGCGATAACAATCGATCAGACGATGGCAAAGGAGATAAAGCCGAATGCGGTGCTGTTTATTACCGCGCGGACGGCGATGCCGGACGGCAAACCGGGACCAGTGCTGGCGGCCAAGCGCGTGGCGCCGGTGATCTTTCCGCTGAAATTTATGTTAGGGGCAAGCGATGTGATGATGGGCGGACCGTTTCAGGGAAAGGTGTTTATCACGGCCCGAATCAAACAGGGTGGCACTGCCGGTCCCGCCGAACCGGGCGATCTGGAGGGGAGCTACGTCAAAAATCCCGTTGCGGTCGGTACTGCCAACGTGGACCTCGTCATCGACAAGCGATATTAAAACATCGCCCTAATGTTGAGCAAAAACTCATGCTGCCGCCCGGTTGCTCGCGCCGCCACCTCCTCGCGCACGGTAAATCCGATCCGCATGTTCTCGCGCGGCATGTACGTTACATGTTGTGAAACCTTGTGGAATTCGTCGCCGCTGTTCTGCGCATCCTTCACATAATCGTACTGCAAGGCCGCAAACCAGCGTGGACCGAGGAGATACCCGGCCTGTCCAGTGAATCCGTGGCGGGTATTCCGCAGATTCGTGGCGAGGTCGTAGTTTCTCTCCTTTGTATAGAAGTACGCACCGATGACGTCCAGGTCCTTCCAGCGGAGGTTCGCCCCACCGGAGGCGCTGTAAAATGTGTTCCTCGTCTGCGTTACCGCCGGCGTCTCCGCGCCTGAATTGGCGCTATCCCGACCCCACACCCCCCAGCCGGAGATGGCGCTCCCGGCCAACGGACCCTCAGGGATTTCCCAGCGCAACGTCCCGAAGAAATTCTTATACTGGTTGGCATCGGTTAATCGAGCGCCGTTGGAGACCCCCATCGAATAGAGGAACCATTTATTATACCCATAGAGTTCCAGCGACGGGAGCGGACTGCCGAAGCGGATCTGATCCTCCGCGGCGGCCGCGGCGCCTGCGCCGAGACTGGTGCGGGCGTTGGTCGCTGCCACGTTGATATTAGGTATCATCCGGAGCCGCCCTGTTTGCGCATGCCAATTCATCATCGAGAGGTTTCCCATCCGGAGATTCGCCCACGTGCTCTTGAAGAGATTATGATAGCCGAGCGTAAACCAATTGATATGCGGAACCCCTCCCGCGCTATAGGTCGTGCCGTTGATGCCGGGGATCTCGAACTCGGTGAAGATCGAGGCGTTCTTGAAGATGCTCCCGGCCACGAAGAACTGCAGCCAGTTCCCGACCCCGAAATTGTATCGTAGCTTACTGTTGCCATCGATGTTCAGGGCCTTGGTCGTGACCTCGACGGGCGTAAAGCTGATCCGGAACCCGAAGAGGTTACTCACCTTGTCGATAAACGTCTGTTCGTTCACCTCGGTCTTCGTCTCGTCGCCGTCTTGCGTTGCCGGCATCTGGTAGCCGTTCTTGGCAAATTGCTCGCCGGTCTGATTCAGCCGCGGGAATGCCGTATGACAGGTCTGGCAGGGGAGGTTATATTTCCGCGCCCACTGGGAAACGGCCTCGGCTGACCGGATCCCGATCGGATCGGGAAGCGCCGGAAAGGCCTCCGCGGTGATGTAGGCCCGCGCTGGGCACTGCTGTTGATACCAACGGATACTTATGCTGGTGGCAAAGAAGGTGAGAATTACTACACTGATTAGGAATCCCGAATAAACCCGCCGCATAATGTTGCCCCCCCTGATTATGCGCCGGATCTTTATCATATTTTGCAATGCCCTTCAAAGAATTGTTTTGCACATCATCACAGTTCTCCTATCGCTGCGTGGCGCTGGGATAATCAGTCGCGAACGCACTGCCCCCCGCAGCTGTATAGGTCTTCTGCAAGACCTGGATCGTGAACGCCGCGTTATGCACACCAAGGCTTCCGTCCCGCGCGATCAGGTTATGGTTCCAGATTGCCCGCCGGATCGTCGCCGTGGCGTCCAGGAAATTGCACTGTTGATAGTCATCCCGCGTCTTGCCGGTGGCGACGTTGGTGCAACTGCTCGTTCCCGCCGCGGCCTTGCATGTGCTGGAGAAGCTCGAACATGTCCCGGCGTATGATAGGGCGTCCACGGTAATCGTGCTCCCCGATTGTGTTGTGCCGCTGGTGGACTTTACATTGGCGGTATCCTGGGCCTTGATCTTCGTGGAGAGGGCAAGCAACAGCCCTTTTACCTCGTCTTGGATGCCCTCGATTGAACCGTCGCCGTCGTAATCGGCGCGGGCGGTCCGATTAAAATCGGTCAGCGTCGTATGGCAGGCGGTGCAGGCACTGGTCAACTGGGTCGTCCCGGCCGCTGCCGTATCGCTCGCCTCCCCGGTCTCCTCGCCACTTAGGTGACCGATGCCATGATCCAGTCGCAGCTTGAAGGCATGGCCGCCGAGGTGCCGATATCCAGCATCGGTCGCCGCCGGCCCCGCCGCCATATGACATGTCACGCACTTGTCGTTCGTCGTGGACTTCGTATCGTCGCCGGTGACCGTGGCAAGGATAAAGGTCGCGCCCGAATGGAACGAGTTTTCCGTGAGGGAGAAATCCGCCGTGCCGTCGCCGTTCAGATCGGTGAGCGCCCCCTTCCCCTCAAAGACAGGGGCCTGGGGATTGTAATGCACTTGACGCACGTATTGTGTCGCCGTCTGATCAATCGTGGTGCACTTCGCATCGGCATTGCCGTCGCTGTTCGAATCGCAACTCGTCTGGTTGTATTCATAAAACGCGTCGTGACACGTGTAACAGACAGCCGCCTTGCCTGCATCCACGGTCGTATTGTCCGCCACCATCGTGACGTTCCCCTTTTCCCGCAGCTGACGGCTATTCGTCGCGCTGTGAGGATCGTGGCAAGCCGCGCATGTGACGCCCGGGAACGCCCCGGTCTCCGTCACGGCGGTGAGTGTTTCCCCATTGACATATTGCTCGAACCCCTTGGCCGAGTGGCACCGGACGCACCCGGTGCTGGTGATCCACGCCGACTGATACGCCCCGCTCCCATGGACATATCCTGTCATATTGTGTCCGGAGTTGATCCACTCCGCCTCCTGGAGATGACACTGGCCGCAGACGCCGTATTGCGAGGCGGAGACGGCGATCTTCGTCGGATCTCCGGAATGTTGATTTCCAGGTCCATGGCAGTTCTCGCACTGGATGTTGGCGAGTTTCGCCACCGAAGGATAGGTCGCGATAAAACTCGTCCAGGTGAGTCCCGCCGAAGGGAAGGTAAATCCGGCAGTGGTGGCGAGGTCGTCGAATCCATCGTTTGAGGCGCTGCTGTCGTAGCCGACCGTATGGAACACCCACAGATACGGTTCCGGCGCCAGGCCGGCGTAGGTACTCATGGAGTTTTCGAACTTCGTGGCATGAACGGTGCCGGACCAACCGGTTACACGGTCAGGCTGTACCGACCCATCATGACAAGCCCCGCACTGGGGATTCGTGGCCGACGTGCCGCCGACCGTCCCCACCCCAACCCATTTGCCCGCATTGATCCGGATCGTCCCGGAGGTTGCGCCCGAGGAGCTACTGTAAGCCACCGTATAGATCCCCTCGGCATCCGGCGTGAACTTGGGAAATTGCGACGTGGACGTTGCCGCGCCGGAATCGGCGAATTTCACGGAGGAGCCGGACGGCGGCGTCAGGGTCCATGACCAATCGGCAAGCGCCGTCTCCGTGGCCGCTTTATAGGTCGGTCCCGACAGATACGTGGTCGTCCCCACCCCGACATTAGGCAATCCGGCCTGCGTACGGATCTCCGCGCTATTGTCCTGCACATAGATATCAATCGTTGCGGAATCACTGTTACCGGAGGCATCCTCGACATTGAGTTTGAAGACCATCTTCGTGCCCTCGCGGGCAATCGGCATCACCTGCCATTTATATTGATTGCTCGGCGACGTTGCGAGGAATGCGGTCAAGGCGGGCGCCGTGAACGCCAGCGTGCTCTTCGTAGTGCCATCCGTTGCCGTGGCGCCCGGGCCCGACACCTGTGTCCAGGCATAGGCGGCGATGCTGCCGCGACTCCCCTCGCCGGAGAGTTTCCCGCCGGTCTGTTGCAAATTAACGACATTTTCAGTCGAATTGAATCGCTTGCGCGTCGTAATAGCCGAGTCGCTCGGCACGGAGATCACGGCCAGGACATGCTTCGCCGTCACCGTAACACTGTCGGTGCTGGCTGCATCATTGACCGATAGCCGAATCACATAACTGCCTGCCACGTCGGGGGAGAAGGTCGGTTGCAAGGTGGAGGCATTGGTAAGCGCGGCGCTGGAACCTGACGGAACAGAGGTAAAGCTCCACGTCATGCTGTTCACCCCAGAGCTGGCCCTTCCGTCTAGCGTCACCGTGTCGCCGATCAGCGAGTCTTGATCGTCCCCCGCATTGGCGCTGGCGGTCACTGTGGTTGTCGTCTCCGTTCCACAACCGGCGCTCATGATCGCGGCGCCGCTGAAGAGGCCCCACTGGGCCAGGAGACATATCCCCGCGCACAAGGCGCCCAAAGAAATCGTTCGTTGGCTTAAGTTCATATGCCGCTCCTTTATGCTACCGCATGTGACACACCGTACAGGTCATGCCGTTATCGGGATGGCGCAGCGGTGAATGACAGCTCCGGCAGTTCGCGCCCGTCGCGTGCAACGCGTTCGCCGGCTGAGCCGGGGCGCTGGCATGCGACGGGGTTCCCGTATGACAGACGGCGCAGACCTGGGCGCCGACAGCTGTCAGCGGGAAGTGACAGCTGTTGCAATGTTGGTTAGACGGAGATCCCCACACCGCGGAATGATTCGTTGGGGGCGTCTCGCTATGACAGCGTTGACAAAAATCCGCTCCGCGGTGACATGTCGAGCACCTGCCTCGATCCAGGCCGACGGCCAATCCATGACCTTTGAGCCGCCAGAACGACGTGTGATCCAGCGGCGCCTCCTGCTGATGACAACCGGTGCAATGGGCCTCCGTATGGCAAATCGCGCAGGTCGTCCCGGACCGAAATCCGTATCGCTTGATCCATCCCCCATGTTCGCGTGGCCAGGCGGCAGTGTGATCGGCAGGACGCGTCTCTCTAGTGCGCTCGTCATCATGGCAATCCGCGCAGGACTGCCCTTTTTCCAGCACAGGATGCTGCGCGGATGCCGCATATCCCCGGCCGGCGCTAAGGCCGACGATCAGACTTACCGTTGCCGCAAAACATTTTAGCCGACGCATGCCTAGCCTCTCTCCTAAAACTTCCATGTCAGTCGCGCATCCACACGGTGAAACGTATCTATGTCGTTGTGCT
>JACPFG010000009.1 GCA_016183125.1 Deltaproteobacteria bacterium | reverse complement strand
GTCCGTCGGAGCGGCTATCCGCCGCGTCCCTCGCGGAAATGCCGAATCGTCGATCGGCGCCATGATCTCCGCCCGTTGCGCAATATACGCATCCGATAGGACCAGCGCCGGCAACTGGTACGTCTCCGCCAGGTAGACGGCACGGAAGATCGTCCGGTAGCAATCGGCCACATCCGTTGGGGCTAGCACCACACGTGGGAAATCGCCGTGCCCGCCGTAGAGCGCGTGCCAAAGGTCTCCCTGTTCGGTGCGCGAAGGCATCCCGGTAGATGGTCCGGCACGCTGGCAGTCCACAACTACCACTGGGATCTCCGCCATGCTCGATAGTCCCAGCATCTCGGTCATCAGCGACAGGCCCGGTCCGCTGGTCGCTGTCATTGCCTTGGTCCCGCCGAAACTGGCGCCGAGCACCATGCCGAGCGCAGCAATCTCGTCTTCGGCCTGGATGCAGTTTCCGCCAACGTCCGGGAGTAGCCTGTGCATCTCCTCCAGGATTTCCGAGGAAGGGGTGATCGGATAACCGGCATAGAAACGGCATCCGGCAGAAATCGCCGCACGGGCGCAGGCAACGTTCCCCGTGAGCACCTGCCGTCCTCCTCCGGTCCCGGGCGCCAGGTGAGGGAGTTTTAGTCCAAGTCGGTCTCCCTCGCGGTAGCCGACCGTCAGCGCGTGCAGATTTGTCGTCGTCACCTCAGGGGCCTTTTTTGCGAAGAGTTCCCGAACGCAACTCTCCCCGTGAGAGAGTTCCCACCCGAGGGCGCGCAACAGCACACCGAAACAGAGGACGTTTTTCGCGATCTCCGGGAGCCCTTCGCCTGCCAGTAACTCCGCAAACGGGACCGCCACATTTTGTTGCACCCGCTGCAATAACTCCGGCGCCGCATCTTCTTCAGGTCCATGCACTACAACGGTGTCTGGACGGACACTAACTTCAGCGGTAAACCGCGGAAGATCGCTATACCGAAAGACGACGAGCAGGTCCTTGGTATGCCCGACCGAGACCACCGGCGAGGCGCTGAGACTTACATGCGCCGCCGCCTCGCCGCCGCGGATCTGCGGGCCGTAGCTCTGCGTCATCATCCCCCAGAGGCCCATACGCGAAGCGGTCCTAAGGAGCATCGTCCCGGTGGCCATGACGCCATCCCCCCCGCTGCCGACTAGCGCGACATTAAAAATGTGTTGAGTCTCCATATGAGATCACCCTCTCCTTAATCCTGCCCCATTAATGGGGAGGAGACGTCTCTGGTGGATGTGCCAACTCCTCCGGCAGGGGGGTCTGGCCCGTCCGATGCAGCACAAAAGTGGGACAGACCTCCACGCAGGCTTCGTGACACCCCGGCCCGTAGGCCAGACACTTGACGTGGTCAATGAGGACCGTCAGTCCATTCCAGGCAACCGCCTGCGCCGGGCAGGCCGCCACGCACTTCTGGCAGGTAGTGCACCCGACCAGGCACTTAGCGCGCACGGCCACGGCCTTTTCGCGTGCCACGCAGGCAAGCTCTATCCTATGGGAGCGCGGGTAGAGCTCCAGGATCTTCTTTGGACAGGCAGGCAGACAGAGTCCGCAGCCGGTGCACTTGGCGGCGTCTATCTCGACTATCCCCATGTCGCCTATCGTCATCGCATCGAACGGACAGGCGCGCACGCAGTCGCCAAGCCCCAGACATCCGTTTTTACATGCGCGCGGCCCCCCGAACACCAGCGCCGCCGCCGCGCAACTGCGGATCCCCAGGTATTCGGCCTGCTCCCTGACATAGGCGGTAGTCCCGTGGCAGCGAAGGACTGCCACCAGATCTTCCACGTCGGCAGGCGCCTTTCCGGTGATCCTGGCGATCAGATCGCCTGTAGCCTGTCCCCCCGGGACACAGCGATTTGGCGCGATGTCTTGCTCCTCGGCCACCGCCTCGGCATAGGCCTCGCAGCCGGCAAACCCACAGGCCCCGCAGTTGGCAGCAGGGAGGACATGGCGTACCCGGTCGACCGTTGGATTGATCGACAGGGCGAATCGTCTGGCAGTTGCGGCAAGGGCAAAGCCGAAGAAACACCCCAGCAATGTGAAGACGACAACTCCCCAGATGGCAACCGCCGTATAGTCCATGTCACACCCGCAGCCCTGAAAATCCGAGAAACGCCAGTGCAAAAAGTCCGGCCAAGATAAAGGCGATAGGCAACCCCCGGAAGACGATCGGCACCGGGGCCAGATCCGCCCGTTCGCGGGCGCAGCTCATAAGGAAGAGGGCCAATGCGAAGCCGAGCCCGGAGCCCAGTGCCAGGGCCAGCGACTCCAAAAATCCGCGCTGATTGAGGGCATTAAGAAGCGGCACCGCCAGGATGATGCAATTCGTGGTGATCAAGACGACATAGATCCCGAACTTGCGGTGAAGCGGCCGATGGACCTTGCGCAGGATCGTGTCGACCGTCTGCACAAGACAGGCGATTATACCGATGAAAATTATAATTTGAAGGAAGTGAAGCTGCAGCCGACCAAGCACAAACCGGTCGATTGCCCATGCCAGGGCACCCGAGAGGCAACCAACTATAGTAAACGTGACCCCCATGCCGATGGCGGTATCCCGCTTCCGGCTCACGCCGAAGAAGACACACAGTCCCAGATACCTGGTAAAGACGAAGTTCTGCACCAAGGCCGCCGCGATAAGCACGGTAAGCGCTGTGCCTATAAGTGACGGGGCGACGATCCATTGCGTTCCGGTCTCCAGGTGCGTTAACTGATATGCGAGCTTGGGATCGAGTGTGGCCGCCGTCGTGAGAACCGCTGTTTCAGGACGATCGGTTGCGGGTGCAACGACCGTGATGGCTATAGGGACGTCCGGATCGGTCGTGGTGGTGAGCCGCAGCTGCTCAGGCGCCGTTGGCGGAAGCCCAGGTACTGCTAACTGATGCACATCGATGATCTTTCCCCGGTCAGGCATGGCCGCCTCCGCTCCCAGGCAGTCTTCGCCCTCGCCATAGGTCGATCCAGTTCATTGCGGCCATCAGAAGTCCGATCGTGAAGAATCCTCCGGCGGGGAGAAGGAGGAAAAGGAGCGGACGGTCCGGCAGGAGAGCGATCCCCCAGAACGTCCCCCCGCCTAACGCTTCACGCAGCGAGCCGATCAAGACCATCGCGAAGGCAAACCCTAACCCCATGGCGAACCCATCCACCAATGAGGGGCCGAGCGGTTGCTGCGAGGCGAAGAGTTCGAGCCTGGAGATAATGATCGCAAAGGCGACGATCAGCTTGATGTAGAGACCGATCTCTGCGTAGACGGCCGGGACGAGGGCGGCACAGCACATATCGATCACCGTTACCCATGTGGCGATGATGATCGTGTAGACCGGGATCCGGACCTTGTCATGGATCCATCTGCGCACACAGACGACGGTGAAACTGGACAAGACCTGTACCGCTAAGACCGCTATCCCCATCAGCAGGCCGTTTTTCGCGGTCGTCGTCACCGCCACGGCGGGACACAAACTCAACGCAAGACGAAAGACAGGGTTCTCCGAGAAAAATCCACGCCAGAGCAGTTCTCGCGCGGACGGGGTCGGCAATTTGAACTCTGGTTCACTCATTGTCCCCTCCGTCAGCAATGCCTAATAAACGGACGCGATATTGCAGGTGCGCCACGGCCTGTTTCACTCCATCCGTCAGGGCCCGACTACTGATCGTCGCTCCCGTCACGGCGTAGATGGGGGTGTCTGCAGTCACGGTGGCCGGCCTATCGGCCGGCATCGGTCCCTTGACGACGGCAAGTGTTGCAAGATCATCAACAGACCTGCCTATGAACTGATTGCGGAACCATGGGCGCGTGATCTCGGCGCCAAGTCCGGGGTCCTCCTCGTGGGCAAGGATCTCAACGCCTTGGATCTGAAAGATCGGATTTAGGGCCACGAAGAACCGAATCAGGCTCTTAAATCCGTATTGACTCGCTTCGGTAACATATCCGGCCACTGTTCCTTTGGGATGCCGCCCGATGAAGAATCGGCCGAGCAGTTCGGCATCGCCCAGTTGTTCCGTGACCCACCGGTCCCGCTCTTCAGCAGGTGCGGCCTGCAATGCCTGCGGGACGGGGATCTGCCTGAGAAGGGAGCCCTCTTCGGTATGAACGCGCAGGGTTGTCGGCATCAGATATCCTGTGACGGCGTGTCCTGCATATCTGCGGATCTCGTCTATCCGCGCAGAGTCGGGCAGATCGAGCAGACGACGCACAGTCTCCTGTTCGCGCTCAATCGTCAGGGCGCGGATTGAGGGCTCCGTCCGCGTGAAGACTATCCCCAAAACGGTAGCGGCAAGCACGCAGGCGACGGCTAGAGAGCGAACGATCCGCCAGAACTCACGGCGGTCGACCGTAGGCGTTTGGTTGGTCGGGTCGTTCATGATGGGGCGACCTCGGCAAACGGCCGTTTAGGCCGGAACCAGTGATTAAGCGCCGGAGTTACGGCGTTCATGATAAGTATCGCGTAACAGATTCCTTCCGGATAACCGCCCCAGAGCCTGATCACGCCCGTTAGCAGGCCGATCCCGATACCGAAGACGATCTGTCCTGCCGGCATGATCGGCGCGGTGACGTAATCGGTTGCCATGTAGAAGGCGCCAAACCAGAGCCCACCTGTCAGCAGATGAAAGAGCGGTGCGCCGGAAAAGAACGCGCAAGAGGTCAATCCGGCAATGACTGCCAGGGGGATGTAGAGCTTGATGATCCCCTTCGCCAAGAGGAGCGCCGCGCCGAAAAGGATAAGCAGCACGGAGATCTCGCCGATTGAGCCGGAGCGGAGCCCCACTAAAAGCTTGGCGTAGTAGGAAGGTCCAAGGCCCAAAAGTTCGGCGCCGCGGGTCACCCCCTCTAGCTGCATCACGTTTAGCGGACTTGCCTGGGTGACGGCATCAGGGGGGAGCAAGATCCCCGGTCGCGGGGCCAGCCAGGTGGTGGTCATTGCCAGCGGGAAGCTGGCCATCAGAAAGGCGCGGCCGACCAGCGCCGGATTAAAGATGTTCCACCCCAGCCCTCCAAAGAGCATCTTGCCGAAGACGATCCCTACAAAGCCACCCACCGCCGGCATCCAGAGCGGCAGCCCAGGGGCCAGTGTGCCGACCAGCAGCAGCCCGGAGAGGACTGCGCTCCCGTCCGCAAGTGTCGATTGCTGCCGCCGCAGTCGGGCCACCAGCCATTCGCCAAGAGCGGCGCCGACGATGCCGCTTAAGGTCAGCCCCAACACGCGCAGGCCGAAGCAGTAGATGGCCCAGAGATAGACCGGTACGAGCGAGGCGGACACCCACCACATTATCTTAGGTATAGTCAGCCCGTCGGTCAGATGCGGTCCGGGAGCGATCTGCAGTTGAGGTGATGTGGTCATGATGCCACCCCCGGGCGAACGGCCAGACCCGCCTGGCTGCCGGTCGAGAATGCCGCCTTGGCCGTCTGGATAAATTGCACGAGCGGACGCTGAGACGGGCAGACAAAGGCGCAACATCCGCATTCGAAACACTCCCGCGTCCCGAAGGGCTCGGTCTCAAGGGCCCGCCCCGCCTCTGTGTAGATCGATATGGCATTGGGTTCCAATCCGAGAGGACACGCCTCCAGGCAACGGCCGCACGAGATACATGGGCCATACGTGGCGCGTCTGATCTCATCCGCTCGCAAAACGATCAGGCCACCGGTTGACTTGATGATAGGGACATCCAAACGCCCCAGGGCCCGCCCCATCATCGGGCCTCCAGCGATAACCTTGGCCGCCCTCGGGTGAAGCCCTCCGCAGGCCGCTATGACATCCTTGACCGATGTGCCGATCGGCACACGGAGATTGGCGGGACGCGCGATGCCGCTGCCTGCCACAGTGATAGTTCGGTCTATTAGCGGACGGCGGTAGCGGATTGCATCCGAGCACGCCACGGCCGTGGCGACGTTCTGGACCACCACGCCCACATGTAGCGGCAGCTTGCCGGTTGGTACGGTGCGCCCTGTCAGGGCCTCCACTAATTGCCGCTCTGAGCCTTGCGGGTACCGGCTGGCGCAAACTGACACTGCAATTTCGCTAGGAACCATAGCGCTAAGCGCGGCTATGGCATCCGGTTTATTGTCTTCGACACCGATCACGATTCGGCTCGCGCCGACGATCTTTCCGATCAGAACGGCCCCCGTCACCACATCGAGCGGTTGCTCCAGCATTAACCTATGATCGCTTGTGAGGTAAGGCTCGCACTCCGCCCCGCGGCCCCCCCGAGCCCCACGATTCCGGCGGCAGCTATGGCGGCAAGCATCTGCTCAGTGGAGAGCCCCTGCCAGCCAGGCACCTCCTCCCAGACGGGCTCGATTGCTTGCGGATCGGTTGTGATGACGATTGCCGGGGCCTCCGTAAGGGTAGGATGCGGTTGCAGCGCGATCCGCTCGACGGTCCCCGAGACGCTGGCATGGACCGGCGCTCCTCCGTCCGCAGCCTCGGCTATGCACTCGCCGCGCGTGACGTGAGTCTTGCGCTTTACCAGCGCCCGCGCGGGTGGGCCGGCATGTTGAACAAGTGGTAGGACGACCTCCGGCGGGCAAAAAGGTTCGATCGACAGAGATGCCGTCGCCTCCTTGTGGCCGTCGATGGCGACACCGCCGCAGCGAAAACGGGCCAAACGCCTCAGGAGCCCATCTGCATGCGTTGGCGCCATCGGATCCCTCCTTACGCTACCGGATACTCGTGGAAATAGACGGCCTGGGTCACACCGCGCAACCGTTCTACACAGCTTCGTCCCAGAAGGAACGCGCTCGTGCTCAAGGCATCCGACAAGGTTGCATCGGCGGCCACCACCGTGGCGCTGATACCGGAATCGATCGGCCGTGCCGTTATGGCATCGAAGATATGTCCCACTCGGCGGCCGTCCAGAACGACGGAGTTTTCGTAATTGCCGCTCGTTGCCACAGCTTGGTCCCGTAGTTGCACCGTCTCGAAGAAGGGGGCGTCTGTACTGCCGGCCGGGTTGCGGATGGCCACTTGCCATGTTCCCGAAGGATCGATAACCGGATGAGGCGCACCTATCGCCAGGACATTGCCGCCGGCGTCGATCAGCCCGTGTTCGATTCCGGCCGCCCGCAAGGCGGCCCCCGCCAGATCCGCCGCATAGCCCTTGCCGATGGAGCCGAGATCGATCGCGGCGCCCTTGCGCATCAATCCGATACGGGAGGTTGTTTGGTCGACCACCAGATGGCGGACGCCGACCGCATCTAATGAGGTTTTAAGGACGCGATCGCTCGGATAGTGTAGCGGACCTCCGGTCCGGTAAAAACCATACATGCGCATGATCGGCAGACAGGTCACATCGTAGGCGCCGTCTGTAAGTCTATTGGCCTCCGCTGCCACCGCTATGACAGAAGGAAGCATCGGATCTACCGCAACTTCGGAGCGGCCTGCGGCTAGATTAACTTTTGCGATGTCGCTATCCGCCCGGTGGATGCTCATCACCCGGTCGACACGTTCTATGGCGGCGAAGGCCTCGGCAATAGCGCGCTCGGCCAGCGGCATCTTGTCATGGTGTACCGTAATGGAGATCCTTGTGCCGAGAAGCATGCGGATCTGGCGGATTACCGCCACCTTGGAGGTCCGCTGCCGGGCGAGGCCGACACCGGCCAGCGCCGCCATCCCCGCCCCCGCGGAGATGACCTTCAGAAACTCACGTCGGGAAATAGGCGCTGCATGATTGTCCATCGTCGAAACTGTAACAATCGCCTGTCCTGCGGCGTATGATCCAGGTCATGGAGCGAGCAAGCTGACATCATTCGCGCAAGGGGGAGATCCCCGTAAGAATATAAACAAGGACGGCACATATGCCCGATCTGCCCGACACCAGCCAAGAATTTACCGTCGATCCCGATCTGTGTACCGGCTGCAACGACTGCGTCAAGGCGCTTCCCCAGCACTTTCGCGATACCGGTGAAGACACGGCCGAGGTGATCAGCTGTGCCGGCGTCGACCGCGCGAAGGTGGAAGCCGTGATGAAGGCGTGCCCGGGCAAGGCGATCAAATGGAGATGATCGCAAGCCGTTTAGACGATCTCCTCGCTACAGAAGGGCTCGAGATCCGGGCCGACGGCCGGGCGGGTAGCGGCGCAGTATTAACGATGCAGGCCCTGGCCGCGGTAGCAGTGGCCAATCCTCGCCTGCATGTTCAGGAGTGGCCTTTTTTCAGCTCCGCCAGGAAGGGGGCGCCTACACGCGGGTTCCTCCGCATAAGCCGGCGCCCGATCGCGAAGGCCTCGGAGATCACGCATCCTCATATCGCCTGCCTGCTCGATGAAGGGGTCACAACGACGGTCGACTTTGCGCAAGGGGTGCCCCACGGCGGGATCTTTATCCTTAACACCACGCGGTCCCCCGAAGACGGGGCACGCCGGTTTAGGCTCTCAGGACGTGTCGTTACGATAGATGGGGACGGTATTGCGCAACGGTTTCTCAAAAAACCGATCGGCAATATCTCGCTACTAGCCTGTTTGACCGAACTCCTGCCTGGTTTTGACCAGGAAGTCACACAGGAGCGCCTCCGCTGGCTCTTGGGAAGGCGTCGTTTGCCGGCCTCTATGATCGAGGCAAACTGTAATCTCTTTGCCGCAAGCCTTGGATGCGCCAATATCGCCGATTGCGATGAGGCCGGGCCGACCGATCATCAGCCATCTCCATTTCCTGGCTACGGGGATCTCGCTCCCGGCGCGCAGTCCCGTCTGCGCCTCTCCCGCAACAATCTAACGAGCGCTTATGCGCGCACCGGTTACCGCCTTAAATTCGCCGATCCGGAGGGGATCTGCAACGGATGCGGGCATTGCATCGTCAATTGTCCTGAAAACATCATCGAGTTTCATCCCGATCCTGCCATAGGCGTGCGCGTCACAGGGGCCCTCATCACGCAATATTGCAAGTTATGTCATGAATGCATCGCTATCTGTCCTAAGGGGCTGTTCACCGAGGCCCCTCTCCCGGCGGAAGGGAAAGGGGGGAGCCAGCAATGAGCATGCCGGCAATCGAAACTATCGGCGGTGCTCGCTATCCCGACGCGATCGACTTGGCGAAGGTCCGTGACGCACATCGGCCGCTTGCCACCGAACGCAAGGTGGTAGAGGCGGACGGCAATACGGCAGCCGCGTACGCCTGCCTACAGATGTGGCGCGCCGTCTGTTTCGCCGGTTTTCCGATTACGCCCTCGACCAAATGGCTGGAGGTCGTCACCGACACGGTTGCGCGCGGAACCGTCGGTTGCAAGCGGGTCAAACTCATGGAGGCGGAACACGCCGTGGCCGATTACCTGGCTGGAGCGGCGGCGGCCTGCCGAGATCTAATCGTCGCCACAGCCACCAGTTCGGTTGGACTCGATCACATGACCGAATCGACCCGTTCGCTTGGGGCCAGCGGGCTCGGCAACATCCTACTTATCAATGTTTACCGAGCCGCCGCCAATTATCCGCTCTGCATCGAGGGGGATCCGTCCGACGCGCTAGCGCACCGGGATGACGGGTGGATACAGATCTGCTGCCGAGGCGTGCAGCAGATCTACGATGTGGTCTTGCAGGCCCCATGTATAGGGATGCACCCGGAGGTCTTAACGCCGGTTATGCCTGGATACTACGGGATCAAGGATAGCCATCGTGGCAGTAGGTTGATCTTGGAACCGGACCATGCCATCGAGGCATTCCACGATCGGTGGATCAGGCCATCGCAGTGGCCGGGGCTCATCAACGGGGATACGGCGCTGGGCAATTGCGTCACCTCGCAATTCTTTCAAGGTTTCAAGATCGATCAACGCTCACGGATGGAACGCGTGCTGACGTTGCTGCCACGGATTGGCGCGGACTTCGAGGAGACATTCAGTAGGCCGGGGCTGGAGTTTGTAGAGCCGCTCTCATGGCCGGTCGATAACACTGTCGACCTGGCGATTGTGGCGATGGGCCCCGATGCAGGCACCGCTGCCGCATTGGCGCCGGAGATTGGGAAGGAGTGCGGTTGCAAGATAGGCGTGCTGGCAGCGCAGTTACTAACCCCGTTTCCGCATGCGCAGTATGCCGCGCGGTTGGCGCATGTAAAGGCAGTCCTCGTCGTCAATCAGGCGCACCATGCAGGGCACGGACATCTCACGCACGAGATTGCGCAGGCATGTTATCCGTTGCCCAAACCACCGGCAGTGGTCAGCTGCTTCGCAGGGATGGGTGGCGCGACCGTCTCCGATGCCACCTGGCTCGCCATGGTCCGGCACGCGGTCACCGCTTCTAGGCGCGGGGAGCGCCTGCCGAGGCCGGTCATCGCTCACGAAGGACGGATCATATGGCCAAATTAGTAGACATCGTGCAGCGAGAGAGTTGTTTTCAGCCTGGTTCCGCGCTCTGTCCCGGTTGCATGGAGGGGATGGCGTTCCAAAATATCGGCAAGCTGACCGATAACGGTCGCAAGACGATCTTTACTCTCGGCACGTTTTGCGGGGAGGTCTCGACCCTGCAATATCCGACCCCAGTGGCGTGGGGGCGGGGCGAGCGGACGCCTGACGATTGGACCAAGAGTTTCGGTGTGATCCACCATGTCTTCGAATCGGCCCCTACTGTGGCAGAGGGGATTCGGGACATGGCGGATCTGCTTGCCACGACCGGGGCGCTTCCAGGCCCAGTTCAGGTCTGTGCGCTATCGGGCGACGGTGGGGCGCTGGCTATAGGGCTCCGGCCTCTCCTACATACGATCGCGCGTCGCACGCGGATCGTAATCTTTGTAATGGTCAACGAGATCTACGCCAACACAGGGTTTCAATACAGCCCGACCACATCGATCGGCGCCGAGACGAGCACGACACCGGCCACGGAGACGGTGCCCGGTAATTTCATGCCGCCGATCGATTACATCGGGCTCGCCGTTACCGCCGGGGCGGGCCTGGTAGCTCAGGTAAGCCCGGCCTTCCCCAAATATTTTTGCAGGGTAGTCGAGGCGGCGCTGGCCTGTTCCACCACCGCCGTACTCTTTATCCCTAGCCCGTGCATTACCGGATGGAAATACGAGGATGGCACCACAATAACGCTTGCGCGTCTTGGCTGCGAGACCGGGTTCTTCCCATGTTTCTTGAAAGAGGAGGGGAGGCCGGGACAGTTGAAATTCGTCGAGCTCGATCCCGGCAAGCGTCCGGCGATCGAGGAGTTCATGGGACCGCAACGGAGATTTCACCACCTGGTCCGGAAAAGTCCGGAGACAGGTTCTTTCGAGGCGCGGCCGGGGAGAGAACAAATTTTTTCTCAGATCCGTGCGTCGATTCAGCAACGCTTAGAATCTCTTACACGACTGACGGTGTAATGGTAAAATTTCACCCATTGTGATTCTTTGGAAAAAACCTAGAATGCAAAATTGAACCAACCAAGGGGGGATGACTCTATGACAAGACGGAGAAATGTGGTGGCCCTTTGTCTATTGGGCCTGGTCGGCGGTTTAATCTGGTACGGGTGCGGTAGCGGAGGGGGCGGAGACACTCCGACAGCCACCCCAACCGGTGCGGATAGCGCCAATTCCTTGTCTGACCTGCCGGCGACCTCATCGCTGGTGGCAGGTAGTTCAGCCTCGTCTTCCGAGGGCGTCAAGTCGCTCGGCAAGACGCCGGCTGGGACGCCGCCGGTCCTCAAGGAGATCGGTTCTACCGTAAGCGTTGACACGGTTTTTTGGGGCGGATTGCTGGCCCAGATAAACGCCGCTAGCGCCGGCTCGATTACCGGGGATCAGCAGTTGGCCTACTGGCACGGCGAAGGGGCCTGCCGGATGGCGCAGGCGGTCGGCTACTCCTTCCAGAACATCCTCCAAGGTGGAACAAGTCTCTGTTACATGCAGAACGCTCCCGGAGCGGAGAACGGCGTAAATATTATCAGCGGCGATGTCACAGCCTCTAATATCTTCGATCAAGTTGCCTCCGACAAGGTGATCAAGGTTAGCGTTTCGAACATGTCTATGCCGGGGGGCGAGGGGGGAGGCGGTGGTAGTGGTGGTCCGGAAGAAATCTTCATCAAGGTCTACGGCACCGGTAGCACAGAGGGGGGCGCGGGGTATGCGGTGGATCTCT
>JACPFG010000119.1 GCA_016183125.1 Deltaproteobacteria bacterium | reverse complement strand
CCCCGGCGAGACGGCGCTTAGTACCTGGCACGTGTGTAGCCCAGTCGGCCACTTCGCTCCCAAAAGGAAGTGCGCGAAGTTGGGCCTCCAGAGCGGCGCTTAACGGCTCTACAAGACCGTCAGATGACACCTGAATTGCCGGCAGGACATTGCCGCCTGAGACCACCGGTATTGCCATAAGAACTCCCCCAATTTCACAGCCCCTCATAGGTATTATCGGCTGATATCAAAAAAAGTTGCGTCCATGAAAGCGGTCGATCTGTCAAAAATATTGTAAGTACCGAAGATCATGTAGCATTCTTTCATGAAAAAAACCGCCCTCTCCAGGCAAAAAAACCGGCGGCCCCGTGGGGTTACCACGAGGCCGCCGGTTCAATTATAAACCACCATTACTGTGCTGGCTTCTGCTCGCCACCTGCCGGCGGTTGAGCCGGTGCTGGCGCGGGAGCCGGTGCAGGTGCCGGCATAGGAGCCGGCGCCGGTGCCGTCGTCGGGGCCTTCCCGGCTGGCGGCGGCGTGGTTCCCTGCGGCTTGCACCCGAACACCGCACTGGTCGCAGCCAACGCGACCACGGCGATGAGTGTAGTTATCTTCCGCATGACATTCCTCCTCTCTTGTTGATCCCACTACCCAAAAAGTGGGCTAGCTCATAGAGAAAAACCAGCGCAAAAGCAAGCACCTTTTTGCATCGTCCTTGAACCGTTTTGATCCCTGTGTTACGTTGCGTGGAATTATGTCGACAACCTCCTTTTGGCAGCGTCACCGTATCGTTGCCGCGATGCTGCGGCTTATCAAAGTGACTGTGAGCCTTGCCGCAGTCGGACTACTCCTCGGATCGGCGGCTGCAATGGCGGTCTATTTCTACTTCGCCTACGATCTGCCGAACATCCAATCGATGCGGGATTATCAACCACCGCTGGCCAGCGAGGTCTATGCGGACGACGGCACGAAGATAGGCGAATTTTGGACGGAATGCCGTTTCTTCGTCCCCTTAAACGACGTCCCGAAACATCTTATCCAGGCATTCCTCGCTTCCGAGGATACGCGTTTTTTCGAACATTACGGCATCGATATCCAGGGGATCATACGCGCCCTCTGGGAGGATCTCAAGGCTGGGGGGATCGTACAGGGGGGGAGCACAATTACCCAACAGATCACGCGCTCTATCCTTCTCTCACGCGAGCGAAAAGTAGGCAGGAAGATCAGAGAGGCGATCTTGGCCACCAGACTTGAACGAAACTTAAATAAAGAACAGATCCTGACCTTGTACCTTAATCAGATCTTTTTGGGAAATCGGTCTTACGGCGTGAAGGCGGCTGCGCGCAATTATTTTCATAAACCTCTTGCGGGACTTACCATCGCAGAGGCGGCCATGTTGGCCGGCCTTTCGCGGGCCCCCTCCATGGACGATCCGACGCAGGACCCGACGCGCGCTAAGACCCGGCAGCTATACGTGCTGGAACGGATGCGGGATGCCGGGTTCATCAGCCGGGGCGAATGGGATCAAGCG
Source organism: Deltaproteobacteria bacterium (assembly GCA_016183125.1). GTDB lineage: Bacteria > UBA10199 > UBA10199 > JACPFF01 > JACPFG01. The sequence continues at coordinate 3,339 of JACPFG010000119.1, read as the reverse complement.
CAAAGAGAGGTTCTGACTGTTCATGTGGCCGGCATCGATAAGGATTGGAATGCACAATACCTCCCCTGGTTTGTTGAGCACGTACGTCGCCTCCTAGTGGCGACGTACGGTGACACTAAGGTCAACAGCGGAGGATTGCAGATCTATACCACGGCAAATTTAGCGATGGGCCATGCGGCGGAACGCGCCCTACAGTGGGGGTTGGAGCGGGTCGACAAGCGCCAGGGTTGGCGTGGGCCGCTTGAACGGCTGCCACCCGACCGAATCAAACCGTATTCGCATCAGGTTCATTTGGAGGTCGTCCGGTGGGGCTGCGCCGGTCGGTTACATCTCCCCCGCCAGCCGGAGGATGACAGGTGCGAGCAAGGAGAGACTCCGATAGAAGAGGGAAAGATATACAGGTCCGTGGTAACGGACCTCTCCGGCGCCAATGTGGAAATCAGTGTCGGGCATAATCAGGGTTTCATCCGTCCCGCCGGGTTTCAATGGGCAAAGCCGTGGAGCAATCTCTACGTCGGATACGACGATGCCGCGTATGTGCGAGATCCGAAGGGGCGATTCGGCCCCGGAGACGTGATCGAGGTGCGCAAAGGGGCAGCCGAGGGGGAGTATCTGCTGGTGCAGACGCCAAAGGTGCAAGGCGCCCTATTTTCGATGGAGACGCATACAGGCCATGTCAAGGCGATGGCCGGCGGGTATGCCTTCGAGTACGGCAAAAACGAATACGACCGCACACATCAGGCATTGCGACAGCCTGGTTCGTCGATCAAGGGGATCATTTACGCGGCCGCGCTAGACAAGGGATATCGCTACGACACCTCCATCCTCGACTCCCCGGTGGCCTACCGCGTCGGCCTGCGGACGATCTGGAGCCCTAAGAACTACGGCGGCGGGTTTGCGGGCAACACATCGTTCCAAGATGACATCACCTATTCCCGCAATGTGCCGACGGTAAAGATCGCCCACTCGGTCGGGTTGCACTATCTGACGGGATTCATGCGCAAATTGGGGCTAACGAGCCCTATCGACAAATATCTCTCCATGGCGCTAGGTGCCAATGGCGTATATCTTAACGAAATGGTCAATGCCTACGCCACCTATCCGAACCACGGCGCGCGACCTATGCAAGTCTACATATTGAGGATTACGGAACCGGGCGGCGCCATTCTAGAGGAACACCGTCTGCCTCCAACTCCGGAGTCGCCAGCAGTGCAACAATATCAGAAGGGCGCGGCGCCGACTGCGATGAATACCGCCCTATGGGAGGCCGCACAGCCGTGGATCGCCAAAGATGGATTGCAGCTCGATCCAGAAGAGTTAAGCGTGTTGTACGGAGGAGCTATTCCCGACGGTTATACCATTACGCCGCAGACGGCCTACCTGATGGTCCGCCTTCTGGAGGGGGTGGTCGAGCGTGGCACGGGCACGCGCGTGAAGGTCCTTGGCAAGCCGGTAGCGGGCAAGACGGGGACGACGAACGATGAAACCGACACCTGGTTTATCGGCTTCGTGCCAGATCTGGCTGCGGGTGTCTGGGTAGGCTTCGACACAATTCAGCCGATCGGGCGAGGCGAACAGGGTGGCCGAACTGCCGCTCCTATCTTTCTCGAATATATGAAAGAGGCGACAAAGGAGTGGGAGGCAAAAAAATTCCTACCGCCGGAAGGCTTTCCTGTCGCCAAGATTGCATCGCTTCCGGGCGGCTCGGCTATCTACTGGACGGGCGGAACGCAACCGGAGGCGGGTGCGATCGGAATAGCCGAGCACCAGATTATCGACCGCGCGGTAGACTTCTTCGAGGAAGATCTTGAGGGGAACAGCGGAGCTTCGGTGCCCGCGCCTCGCCCGTCGCGCGGCGGCACCGGCGAAGGCGGCGCCCCGTCGGAATTCTAACTGCAAGGAGAAAGCGATGAAGAAAATGTGCTGTGGGATCGGATTAGGGATCGTGGGGATGGCCCTGCTTTGGGGGGTCGGGCGATACAACACATTCGTGAGCGAGGGACAAAATGTCAATCAGTCGTGGGCACAGGTGGAGAATGTATTGCAGCGGAGAAATGACTTGATCCCCAATCTCGTGAATGTCGTCCAAGCTTACACCATCCACGAACAAGAGGTGTTCGTCAAAGTAGCCGAGGCTCGCGCCCTGTGGAATAAGACCGTGGCCGATCCGAACGCCAAGATCGAGGCTAAAATTGTCGCCGACCGCCAGCTCTCCACTGCGCTCTTGAACGTAATGGCCGTCAGCGAGCGGTATCCGGAACTTAAGGCAAATCAGAACTTTCTAGCCCTACAAGACGAGTTGGCAGGAACGGAGAACCGGATTGCCATCGAGCGGAAGCGATTTAACGAATCGGTCCAGGGCTACAACACCTTCGCCCAGGCCCTTCCCAACAATATGTTCGCCGGTGTCTTCCACTTCCCTACCGAACGCGCCTTCTTTAAGGCCGAAGAGGGAGCTGGCAAGGCGCCGAAGGTGGAGATCAAATACCCCGGCGTCCCGGTGCCTGGCGTAACACCGCCTCCGGCGCCGCCATCAACCACCACGGCACCTTAAGATGGGCGTTCATAAAACAACCGCCTCGTCACTTTGCGCGATCCTCCTGGTCCTCCTGGCCCTTCCCCTTGCGGCCCTGACGCCGCCGTGGGATGCGAAGGAGCTCACTAACGCGGCCGACCTCGTCGCCGAAGGAACCATCGGGGCACCGGTGCAATGTCTGGGGCGCGTGGAGAAATTGCCGCACGCCGAACGGTTCAAATTTATGGTCCCCTTTACCGTACGGAAAATCGTCAGGGAAAGGGTCAAGGGGAGGGTGAAGGCCGGAGAGACATTTCCCCTCTATTTCCATCATACCGTCTATAAACCGGGCGCCACGGGGGACCAGGATCGGAGCCACTTTCCCGGCGAGGAGGGAACGTATTATCTGCAGCGTCTGGAGGATGGGACCTGGCATCAGGTCCACTGGAGCGGCGCCGTTCTGACGAAGGAAGGCAATGGGGCCTTACCAAAGTGTCCCCCATTCCGTCGGTCGGCAAAATAGCGGAGAGATATGACGTCCGAACAAAACATCAAACTGCTCAAGGAGGCGCACTAATGGGCTGCTATCTCTTTTCCCCGCCGCAGGACATGGCGCAGAAGCCGGTTATTCTTGTTGCGTATGCGGGATTAGGCCCACGCAACGGTGTGAAGGTCTACTATTCCGACGAGTCGGTGAAATTGACCGGCACGACCGAATGGGAGACCGACCGGGAGACGCCAGCCCGCGCGAATCCCATCGGCGAGGCCGCGTACAAGGAATTGCGCGCGGGGAAGACGTTTACCGTGTCGGCTGTCGGCACCGT
>JACPFG010000120.1 GCA_016183125.1 Deltaproteobacteria bacterium | reverse complement strand
GCCGATGGCGCCGACGAGGAGCATGAGCGGTAAGGCAAGATTATACACGAGCGCCAAGGGCGAGTGAGGAAGAGGCAGCCCGCTCCCGGTGAGGAAGTCGGCGGTGGTGCCTACAGCATAATACCGATCGAAAAACGGGACGACGATCAGGGCGCTCGCGGCGCCGAGGAGGGCAACTCCCCACCAGGCCCTCCTGCCCGTCTGGGCACGGACGCGCGTGCCCCAGAGGAACCCCGAACAATATAGGAGGTAGTAGAAAATTAATGCAAGTAGCAGGACCAGTCCGCGGGCGCCTACCGAATCATCCGAGAGGGTTGCGAAATACATCGCCATCCAATCGGGGTACCACCAAAAACTGAGCACAACAGCTATGCAAAACACGATCAATGTGCAGAGGCCTGCCAGAAATGCCCTGGTGCGCGTGAGCGTGCGCGTGGAGGCGAGCGGAATGGCCAGCGCGAAGACGTAGCCCAAAAGGAGGAGGAACGGCGGATCGATGATAAATGTGAGGATCATAACCAGCCATTTGTCTCATACCACTTTACGGTCTCGATTAAACCATTTTTCGCGTCTGGATAGCGGAGTTGATAGCCAAGGGCCTTCAATTTTGCATTAGAGTACCAGTGATCCACTCCAAGAAGTTTCACTGCTTGCGTCTCGCTCTGCCTCACCAGCCAGATAGGGACCGGGAGCACCCAGTAAGTTCGGTAGCCGCGAGCACCTGCCACGATCCGGATTACCTCCGCCATGCTAAGTGTGGAATCATCTACGATGTTATAGGCCTCTCCGATAGTATCATCGCGACCGGCTATGGACAGTGCTGCCTCGCAGACGTCCGTCACATGGGAAAACGGCACCCGCGCCGTGAAATTACGCGGGATCCGTGGACGCCTGGTCTTGGCGAAGTGGAGGATCATCTGACCACCGCCGTAGACCCCGCGGGGTCCGTAGACCGTGAATGGCCGGACGACGCTTGCGCGCAGACCCAAGTAGCGCTGCATGTCGAGTACTAGCTGTTCCTGCTGCCACTTGGAGCGGAGATAGCGGTTGATGGGACGCTTCTTGCCGGTCTCGTCGATAGGATCTTGCAACAACCTCCCCGGCCGAGGAGTCTCATACACACCACCCGCTCCCCAGACGACGACGCGCGCCCCACGTCGGTGGGCCAAGATCGCTTCGCAGAGGTTGCGTGTCGCCTCGACGTTTACCTGGTAGAGAATCTCCCACGGGGCCGTGTAACTAAAAATACCGGCGACGTGGAAGACGTAGTCGACATCTCGCACGAGGGGATGGACTTGGTCCAGCTTGGTCAGATCGGCTGGAACGATCTCAATACCTGGCTGCCTTAGCAGGCTCGGAAACCATCCTTTAGTACGATCGTCCTTAGCAAGGACATGGTGGAGGTCGGTGGCGCGGACCCTATGGCCTGCCCGCAAAAGGGCCTCGACCATATGCGTACCGGTGAAGCCCGCCGCGCCGGTGACCAGACTGAATGGTGCGTTCCCCATCGCGCTTGCCTATACTCTTGGGTCAACGAGCTGTAAAGCAAGCGAACCATGTTGGGCGATGGTCTCCAACGCCCACGCCGCATGCTCGCGGATGAGGAGCTCGGGATCGTTCAGTGCGTGTTGCAGGGCAGGAATGGCGCGCGGGTTCTTGCTGTTGCCAAGGGCCACGGCCACGTTGCGAAGCAATCGGCGGCGTTTGATCCGCTTGATCGGCGATCCCTGGAAACGGTGATTGAACTCTGGGTCAGTCAGATACATCAGATCAATCAGCGCGGGGTTGAGGTTCCCCTCGCGCGGTTGAAATGCCTGTTCGGGCGTCGGCGTGGCAAATCGATTCCACGGGCAGACCTCTTGGCAGAGATCGCAGCCGTAAATGTGATTTCCCATCAGCGGTCGGAGATCCTCCGGTATCGGGCCGGGATGTTCGATCGTGAGGTACGAGATGCAGCGGCGGGCGTCCAGCAGATACGGGGCAATGATCGCGCGGGTGGGGCAGATGTCGATGCAAGCGGTACATTTGCCGCAAAGACTCCTCCCCTTTGTAAGGGGAGGCTGGGAGGGGTAGAACTCTTGGGACAACGTGGTTATAATCTCCCCGATAAAAAACCACGAGCCCCGTTGTGGATCGATCAAGTTCGTGTGTTTCCCTTGCCAACCTAACCCCGCCCGCGCGGCCCACGGCTTCTCCATCACGGGGCCAGTATCGACGTAGGCAAGGCCCTCTGCCGAGGGATCGAGCGCGAAAAGGAAATCCAGCAACTCTTTGAGCCTAGGGAGCATGACATCGTGATAGTCATCGCCCCAGGCATACCGGGAGATGCGGCCGCGCAACGGATCATCTGTCTGGGTGTGCGGTGTGTAATAGTTAAGCGTACAGGTGATGATCGTGCGGGCGCCGGCCAGGACCTTGGCAATGTCGATCCGCCGATCCGCGTTTCTTCCCATCCAGGCCATTGCGCCCTGATATTCTCGTTGGAGCCAGGTCTGAAGCTGGCCACCCCATTCCTGGAAAGGATCGACGGTTGTTATCCCTACGGTGGTAAATCCGAGCCGCTTTCCTTCGGACACAACCTGCATAGACGAGGGCGATAATTTCACGTTTTGCTGAACTGTGCCAGAATGGTCAGTCATACCAATAAGTTATCATGCGGTGGAACGTCCCCTAGGTGAGGCAACGGATAATATCGGCGGTGGCTTGTTCGCCTACCGCCGCGGCGCAGGTGACACCATGTCCGCCGAGACCTGCCACCCAATAAAATGACGGCGCCTGTCCGTCCCAGCCGAGCACGAACTTCCGGTCCGGCGCAAAGGTCCTGAGCCCCGCCCACGACTTGGCGATCGCGATGTCTGCCAGTCGCGGGCAATGCCGGCGCAGCTTCTCCGCCAATAGCTCTGCAATCCGTGGATTTACCATGGCCGATCCCGGCACCGCCTGCTCTTCGTCACAGGCGCAGAGGATAAGCCCACCCGACTCGGGCCGGAAATAGAACTCGTGGGCGGTATCCCACGCAAATGGGCAGGACGGATCGACATCCGGCATAGGGACTGACTGAAAGAGGTGTCGTCGCAGGGCAACAAGTCCGCGAGGATGCGCGCCTGCAAGTGTGGCTATCTGATCCGCCCATGCCCCAGCCGCATTGACAATGCTTTGGCACTTCCACGTCGTGCCGTTGACACCCACTTCCCATCCGCCTTGCACAGCCCGCAGCGCACGCACGCGGGCTGCCGTAATTACTTGGGCTCCGCCGGCTTGAGCGGCCTTAAGCAATCCGGAGAGATAGGCGTGTGTATCGACCGCTCCGTCTGTAGGTGTCCATACTGCCCCTGTAAAGTCCGCATCCTTGAGGAACGGCTGCCTCGACTCGCATTCGGCGCGCCGGATCACTGTTGAAGGCAATCCATCGGAATGACCCTCCTCGACCGTCTGCCGGATAGCATCTTCCATCGGCCCATCAAATAGGAGCAGCGATCCAACTGGTCTGATAAAACTTTGAAGGCCGGTGGCGGGAGAGTACAAAAAATTTGTTCCCCGGATGGCCATCCTGCGAATTTCCGGATCGAGGACGAACTGCCTGGCCATCGCTGCGTTGTTCCCGGAGGCGTGGGTCCCCGGCTGATCCTCCTGCTCTAGGATCACCACATCGCTTACCCCTGCGCGCGTAAGGAAATAGGCCGTGGCCGCCCCTGCAAACCCGGCGCCGATGATCCCTACGGTTGCGGTGGGCATGGGTTTTATGTATGGAGATGCCGATGCGGTGTCAACGAGTGGTTTTAAGGAGGCGCTATGCTCCATTGGCTCGGACATGCGAGTTTTAGGATCGAGAGTAAAGACGGCAAGGTCATCTATACCGATCCGTGGGAGGTCAAATCGACGGTCAAGGCCGATCTGATCCTGATTACTCACGAGCATTACGATCACTGCTCGCCCGACGACGTAAAAAAATTGACCAAGCCCGGCACCGTGGTCGTCGCCCCACCCGATTGCAGCGCCAAGTTAGGTCAGACTATCCATGCGGTGAGGCCGGGTCAGAAAGGGACCTATGCCGGTTTCACGGTTGAGACAGTGCCGGCCTACAACATCGGAAAAGACTTCCATCAGAAGGCTAAAAACTGGGTAGGGTATATCATCACCGTCGACGGGAGGCGGATCTATCAGGCCGGGGATACCGATGTCATTCCGGAGATGAAGGAGGTCATCTGCGATGTGGCGTTGCTTCCGATCGGAGGGACCTACACGATGTCGGCCGCAGAGGCAGCCAAGGCCACCACGATGATCCAAGCCAAGGAATGGATCCCTATGCACTGGGGGAAGATCGTCGGAAGCCAGGCGGACGCTGAGACATTTCGGGACGCAGTAAAGCGCGGTACGGTGACGATCTTACTAAACCGGGAGTGACGCGTTATACCTGAAAAATAGCGCGCCGGATCACCGAGATCGGAATAGATCCGGCGGCAAGGAGGCGATTATGAAAGGCCGATTCGCTAAATTTTTCCCGTTCCTTTGCCTTCACCGCCTGCTTCAATGCCAGGATCTGATGTTTGCCTAAAAGATAACTTAATTGATAGCTCGGCGTATGCGTGTACCGATTAAGCTCGGCACGCGCCCCCGGTTCCGGCAGCCGGGCCTGCTCTACTAGCATCCGTACACCATCGTCATAACCCATGGCGCCCTGTGAGAGATCGATATCGATGATTATACGAGTGGCGCGCCAAACCAGGTCGCTGACCATAACAAAGCGTCCAGCGGTGGAGTCGTGAAAGCCCCGATCTTTCATCAACTCCTCGCAATAGTGGGCCCACCCCTCCACCAGTTCGGTGGCCTTTCCTCCGGCTACAGGGGTGCTGCGCATGAAACTACACCTAAGATTGGCGGTTGTCAGCTGCAGGTGATGGCCCGGATAGGCCTCGTGCACAGCTGTATTGTACAGCCCGGCATAATTGAGATGTTTCTTCAAATCGGCTGGATTGGCAGGCGGCGAGACGATATAGGTCCCCTTCTGTTGCCTATCGAAACGTGCGGGTGGAAAGATCGCTGCAAATGGGATCAAGGGGCGTAAAAACGCAGGTGTTTCTACAACCTCAAGCCGCTCCTCCTTGGGCAGATCGACGAGATGATGTTTCTGCAAAAAGGCCTTGGCCTCATCGCAGGCCTTCCGTGTGGCCGCCAGGGCGGCCGAAAAATCGGGTGGCGCATCTGCCTCCACCTTCGCCCGCGCGGCGTCTACATCCGGAGCGCCTACGATCTCCACCGCCAGACGTGTCAGCTCGGCCTGATACTTGCCGAGCGACTCCTGCCCCAACTCCATTATCTCGCGCACCGTGCAGCCCAAATCGCGCAGGCGGATAAGCTCGGCGAATTGCTCAGGGCCGAGCACCCACGACTCGGCCTCGTCGATGGATAACCCCTTAAGCCAGTCGATATAGGCCGTCGTTTCGGCCTTGGCGACCGCAACTCCCTTGGAGATCCGCCCGGCCAGCGCCGGAGAGGCCTTAAGACCGGCGGCCTGAAGTAGCGCATCGAAAAAGGCCGGCATCGCCTGTGTCGTTTCGATCGCCAGATCCCGCCAGCGACGGGGCGGCGTCGTGATCCTCGATTTATGCTCCTTCACGTAGCGGGGAAGTTGCTCCAACCGGGCCGCGATATCGCTAAAGCGTTTCTCCTCGTCGTCGGCCTCGTAGAGCAGCGTCATGAAGAGGATCTGCCCCACCTCTGCGATTGCCTCCGGGTTCCGTTCCCAATTGCGCAGGTCCTCGTAATAGAACCGCTGGAAGGCATAGGCCCTTTCGAACAGATCCCGATCTAGCTGCTGGTCAGGCGTTAACTGTTCTGCCGGAAGCCGTCGCAGCTCTGCCACCCAATCGCCCAAAAAACGCAGTTCCTCCTCGACGTGCTCGCGGGCCGCGTGCGGGAGGAGGTGATCATGGGCATGATACCCTACGATCGTGGCAAACTCAGGGGCCAGCCTAAAGAACGCCTCAAGCCGGTCTTTTTTAATAAGATCGGACCGGTCATCATAAGGGAGCGTATTTGTCGTCACGGGACCATCCAGGCCTTTTGCTCTAGCAAATGGGAAAGCGGAAGTAAAGCCCGCTCCTTGCATGCCGGTCAGTTTTCGGGCAACGTGGCAGCTGGCGTGCCATGATAACGAAGATCGACAATAGTCTGGTTAGCCTACCTCCGGCCTGGATGCAGCGTATCGTTGCGGGCAACCGGCCGATCGGGACCTTCGGCGAGATCCGCAAGCTGCTGGGCGAACCGGTGCCACGGCTCGCAGATCTTAACCAGGTCCCTCCACAGATTGCGGCGATGTTCACCCGTGGCGGGGTGCTCGAACGGATCCGCCGCAAGCTTGCCGCAATATCGGGCAAACGGGGGAGGGCGATCCTGCCGGCGCATCAGACGATCGCGGCGGTGGACGAGGAAGACAATCTGTACGTCGGCGTGGAGTTCTTGGCTGCCTGCCAGGGGAACGAGGATGTCATTGCAGGCATCTTGGCTCACGAATGGGGCCACCTAGTAAGCGAGCTGCCCCGCGGGATCGACTGGTCTCATTTGACATGGGAAGAGCTGTTTGCGTTGCGCCGGGAAGAAGAAGCGGCCGCCGATGCCTTCGCCGGTAGGGCCCTCTTCCTGTTAGGGTACGATGTTGAACAACTGACCCGCTTTTTCGCCAGGTTAGAACGACAGCGCGCAACCGGTATGGCAAAACGACTGCTCGGCCAATCGCCTAAATATCACGCAACCCCCGTACGAATCGCCATCCTGCGACAGGCCTTCGCCGCGCAGCAGCGCACCGCCGACTCCGCTCGCAAGCTCTTCCCAGGCGCCACGTACCGTCATCCCGGCACCACCAAGCTCTTGGGTGCGGGTTAAAACCTTCTATGCCGCCTGGAGGAGTCCAGGGGCGGCGAGACTGCGGAATAACCGGGCAATCACCGGGTGGACTATCTTCCCCCCCTTGCACTGCAACCCACGGCCCAGCGTCACATCCTGCTGCATGGCGCCTTCCAATCCATGCATCGCAATGTTCATTATGTATGGGAAGGTCGCTGTGGTGAGTGCCTCCGTAGAGGTCTGTGGAGTGAGCGCCGGCATGTTAGGCACGCAATAATGGAGAACTCCGTATTTCAGATAGGTCGGCTTTCGGTGCGTCGTCGGTCGCGCCGGCTCCATACACCCCCCCTGGTCGATCGCGACGTCGATCACAACAGAACCGGCCTCCATGCTCTGCACCATCCGTTTCGTCACAACCTTAGGCGCCTTGTCGGCAGAGACGAGCACCGCACCTACTACGAGATCTGATTTTTTCACCCATGTGGCCACATTATCGGTGCCCGCTTCCAGGACGAGGGCCTTATCCATGAACCGTTCCCTGAGCCGTCTGGCCCGTTCCGGGTTGGCCTCTATCAGCACGGTCTCGGCGCCCAATCCTACCGCCACCTCGGCCGCGTTCACACCCACCACGCCGCCGCCTATCACCGTTGCCGTCCCGCGCCGCGTCGTAGAGACGCCGCCCAGCAGCAGACCTTTTCCGCCGTAGATACCACGATGAAGTAACTGGGCTCCTATCTGTGTCGCCATCCGGCCGGCCACCGCGCTCATCGGACTGAGCAGCGGATGTTCCCCATCGGCCCGCTCCACCGTTTCATACCCGATGGCCGTCATCTGCCGCTGACAGAGCGCGCGGGCAACTACCGGCACGCCGGCCAAATGGAGATACGTCATAAGGATCAGGCCGGGACGAAAATGCTTGAATTCCGAGGGGAGCGGTTCTTTGACCTTCACGATCATATGCGCCATTTTCCAGATCTTCACTACCTGTGGCAGGATCGTGGCCCCTGAATCGCGATATTGCCGATCGGTAAAGCCGGACAAGAGGCCGGCGTTTTTCTCGACCAGGACCGTATGGCCGTTGCGGATAAGCGTGCTGACACCGGTCGGTGTTAGCGCCACCCGCGTCTCGCTCTCCTTGATCTCTCGCGGCACTCCGATAATCATATCCACCCTCCTTTGTCCCACATTGTGACGCGCGGGGACTTGCCGATAAAACGGCGGGCCTATAGCAGGCCCTAATAAAAGACGCAAGCAGATAAGACTAGGCATTAGTATAATATATTATAAAATCAATTAGTTAGCTTATTAAATAGAAAAGTTTGTAACGCGCGCAACTTATCTGCATTCTGGTCGATAAGTAATTAACGATGCCATATCTTGCTGACAGGGTAAGGTTGGGCCTTGGGACTCTCCTCTGCTTGGCGGCCCTCGGTGGATGTCGCCCGGACGGGGCGCCGGCAGGGAGTGAAACCAGCCCATTGCTGATCGGCGGCCCGCCGGATACGCCATTCACGCTGCGGCAGACGAGCAGTGCCGTTGGAGGGCCGCTGGCTCAGGGACGCACCGGCGACCAACTGCTTAGCAGCGATTCCGTGCGTCTCGTCATCCAGCAACCTGGAAAATACCCTGGGGTCGGATCGTTCGGAGGGAATCTGATCGACGCCGATCTTAACCGGTCAAACGCCCCAGGCCAGGATCAGTTCGGCGTTCTGCTTCCGATGGTGAATGTCGAATGGACGGTTAACGGGATCGAGCTATTCGCCGTAAAGGAGTTCGATCCCGCGACGTTCACGCCTGATGGCCTGCGTGCGCAACGGATCACACAACATCCCTCCGCTACGGAGCCGCAGATCCTGATCTCGCGCGGCATTATCGACGTCTACGACTATCTCGATGTCGATTTCCTGGAGCCGGTGGCTAAGGCACTGACACAGCAGACCCTCTTTTTCTCTCCCAGGTTCGACGATATGACCTCACCCTTTCGCGTCTACGATCTCAAGGACCTCTCCACCGAGGTGATTACCGCTTACCGTCTCGATCCAGGCAGCCGCGCGGTCACGATCACAACCACACTTTTTAACAACGGGGACGCCCCCGTACCGGTTCCGGTGGGAGACTTTCTCAACGGCAGCGGCGAGGTCCAGTTGTTGATCCCCGGGCTCGGCTTCAGCCCACCGCTAACGGAGCAGATCGCATCCGACACGCCGGCGATCATCTATGCCGCGATGCCAGGTGTCGGCGTCTCGTACGGCTACTTTTACGATCCGCGGGAATTCGCCGATGCCGGCGCGCACGCCCAAACCACATCGCTTTCATACGGAGGCGTTACGGGCGTCCTGCTGGGAGAGGAGTTCACCAAGCTGTTTCCGATAGGCGGTGGGCGTACTCCGACGATCCGTTTCGCTGTTCCTCCTAAGGGGCGCCGAACGTTCACGCGCTATTTTGTAGTCGGGGACGGCTCTGCCGGTTCGGTATTGGATGAAGGGCTCACGCGCCTGCGGATACCGACACAACCGGTAAGCGGACGAGTGGTCGATGCCGGAGGAGCGCCGGTTCCCGGGGCGACGGTGGCCATCTTAAGCGAAAAGGGCCGGACGATAATCACCTACAGAACGGATGGGGATGGCCGATTCCATGGGTTCCTCTCCACCGGGGCCGATCCCCATGCCGTCGCATTCGGAAACGGCCGGTATACAGTGAGGGTCGATCAGGCAGGCTATCACGTAGCCGGCACCGATCGCGCTGGAAACTGCGCGCCGGAATCGATCGATCTGCGCGGCGGAAAGGCTGCCGATATTACCTGCACGCTGGGGGGGAGTGGGATGGTGGCCTTCAGCGGAGTTGCACTTGACAGCGAGACCGGCTCACCGCTCCCAGCGCGGATCACGATCGTCGGCGCCGATCCGAGTCCGGATCGCGGCGCCCCGGGGATGTTTCAGGACCCGGCCATCTTCGAGCGCCCAAGCGGGATCGTGGAGATACTCTATCTTAACGCCAAGGGAGGGATCGGACTCACCGATTCTACCACCCTTAGGTTGGAACCGGGCAATTATCTCTTTGTGGTAACGCACGGTCTTGAGTACGCGATGCAGGCGGTCCCGGTCACGGTGCCGGATGGGGGGACAATCACATTTCCCGCAATTACGCTGCCGCGTGTGCTGCGAACACCCGGTTGGATAAGCGCCGACTTTCACATCCATGCCCTCCCATCGCCTGACAGCGCCATGGCTCCGGAGCAGCGGGCGCTGGCCGCCGCCGCGGAGGGGCTCGACGTGCTCCACTCCTCCGATCATGATTATCTGCTCGACTACGGGCCGGTAGTTGCAAGTTTGGAGCAACGAGGGTTTTTGGTTTCGGGGCTGATGGCCACTATCGTGGGCGACGAGGTCTCGCCAAACCAGTTGGGGCACCTGCACGCCTTCCCACTTGTGCCTGACCCATCGCGCCCCAACAACGGGGCTCTCGATTGGTCGATGGCGGCCCAAGATACGGTAGGCCCTGACCCCGATTACATCCGCTCGCTTAACGAGATCGTAGACCAGCTACGCCACCCCACCGGTGGCGAGAAGGTGATACAGGTTAATCATATAAGTGATCGCGCAACTAGCCTCTTTCTCTTGACCGGTCTGGTCACGACCGCGACATATCGCGAATCCCATCAGGTTGCCCCGCTATCGACCTATGCCGATCCGGTAGGGCTGCGCCTGCCCAGCGTGCGCGCCGGGCGACTCCCCTTGTCACTCGATAACGGAGCCATCTTCAGTCCTGCGATATCTGCGGTAGAGTTAACCGTAGGGCCGGAACTTAACACCAATCTGCTGCGCGAGTCGGCCCTGCCGCAGTGGTTTAATCTGCTAAACTTAGGACTTCTGGTAACCGCTACCGGCGATTCGGACAGCCACACCCCCCATTCGGTCCCCTTGGGACTCCCTCGAAATTATATTGGGAGCGACATCGATCCGAGCGACGGCATCGGAACGGCGATGACCGAGCTAAATCCGGACACCTACGCCCGCGCTATCAATGCCCATAAAGTAGTCATATCGGCAGGTCCTATGATCCAGATGGAGGTGCGCGGTGAATCGGGTGCCGCCGGCATCGGGGGGGTGATCCGGGCCCCACAGTCGACCGTTCGGATAGAGGTGACGGCGCCCGAGTGGGCCTGGTTCGACACGATCGAGCTCTACGCAAACACCGTCCCCACTCCGGTGGATGACGACGGTATCGGCCTGCTGCGCGGCGAGGCGGCTGACCCTGCACACTTCCACGCCCCATACCACCTGCCGAAATACGTCTACGAACTTCGCTTACGGAGTGGAAAAAGGAGGGGGGTCTCATCCGCGCCGTGGTGGAGACACCACTGCGCGTGGAGCAGGACACTTGGATAGTTGCATTCGTGCGAGGGACACCGGACACAGCAGGATTCAGACCGCTCTTTCCCTATCTGCCGCGCAGTTATGTCAAGGAAGGGGATGAACTCAAATGGTCAGAGCCGTTATCGCTTGAGGCCATTTCCGGCGAACCTGGTTTCGGCGTGCCGGCGTGGGCGCTTACCAATCCTATCTTTATCGATGTCGATGGCGATGCCAACGGCGACGGCGAGATATTCGAGGCCATCTACGTCAAGCAGGGGATCGCGCCGGCGCTTGTCCGGGAACCGCCGGCATCACAGGCAGGCGTGGGCCGGAGACGGTGACGACCTGCGCGGCTATCCGGCTGGCAAGCCTTCCTGCATCCTCCCATCCATAACCGTGTGTTAATCCATAGAGGACGCCCGCAGCATAGCAGTCGCCGGCCCCGGTAGTGTCTACCACCGACACCGCGAGGGGAGTGATCTCGTAACACTTGCCGTCAGCGGAGATGATCGATCCACGCGAGCCTCTGGTAAGCGCAACTGCCGCGCCGAGGCCCTCGATATCGCGTATGGCCTCATCGATCCGGTCGGTGGAGCTAAAGGCCAGCGCCTCCTCTTCATTGCAAAAGACAAGATCGACATAGGCACGCGTGAACTCCCGAAAATCGGCAAGGGCGCGGCGCACGCAGAAGGAGTCTGAGAATGAGTAGGAAACCTTCACCCCGTGCGTCTTGGCCGTCTCCATCGCCTTGAGCGAGGCCGCACGCGTTCCCGGGGAATCCCATAGATAGCCCTCCACGTATAGCCACTGGGACGAACGGATCGCCGACGCATCGATATCGCCCGGGGCCAGTTCCATGCTGGACCCAAGATGCGTGAACATCGTCCGCTCCCCATCCGGCGTGACCAGGACAGTACAAGTGCCTGTGCTTGCCGCATGTGCGGGCACGTCAAAGTGCACACCCACCCCGTTCATCTCTTGCGCAAAAAAGTTCCCGAAGCGATCGTTTCCCACCTTTCCCGCATACCTGGGGCGGCCGCCTAACTGGGCGATCCCGAACATCGAGTTAGCGCCGCTGCCGCCCGCGACGGTCCGCTCGGCAAGTGACTCCACGTCCGCCAGCAGCCGTTGCTGACCGACCTGATCCATCAGCGTCATGCTCCCCTTCGTCGCCTTCCCACCCGCGTGCGTAGCCAGCAGGTCGCGCAGGAGATCGTCCCGCACCGGGACCACCAGATCGACCAAGGCATTACCGACACCGTAGACGTCGTACATATTATCCTCCGGGAAGCCTCCCCATAGCGCGTGACTTGACCTGTGTCCAGCGACTGAATCTATTTGCTCAGGCGGACCAAACCGGGTACAAGGCGTGTAATGGGGGTAAGCGAGGGGGCGCGCAAACGGCTGAGTTGGATCTGTTGGTCTATACTGGCCGGCGCATGCTGCGCGCCGCTGATCGCGCGCGCCGCCATTTTCGATCCCGGCAAGTCGTACCGCACGATTACCACGCCGCACTTCGCCATCCATTATGCCGCCGAGCTGGAACCGGTGGCTCGTAAGGTCGCCGCGATTACCGAAGAGGTGCACGGCAGGCTCTCTCCCCGGTACCGTTGGACCCCATGGGGGAGGACCCAGCTGCTCCTTACCGACAGCTACGACACGGCGAATGCCTCGGCCTCGGTGTTGCCGTATAACTGGCTGCTAATCCGTGTCACTGCGCCCGATCCTGAAAGCCCGCTGGCGACCTACGACGACTGGCTGCGAACGCTTATCATGCACGAGTATACCCACATCCTCCACATGGACCAGGTCGGCGGGATCATGCGCGTCCCGCGTCTGCTGCTGGGCAAAACCGTTGCGCCGAACGGCATCCTCCCCGGCTGGATGCGAGAAGGGCTGGCTACTTATGAGGAGACCCGGCAGACTACCGGCGGGCGAGGCCGCGCCAGCTTCTCTGAAATGATGCTCCGGACTGCGGCCCTAAACGATCGCTGGCCTAAGATCGATCAGGCAGATGGGCTTGGCTGGCGCTGGCCCGGCTCCCACTCCCAATATATCTACGGTGTAAAATTTCTGGAGTGGCTAGGCACAACGTACGGAGACCAAACGGTCCTCGATTATCAGCGCCGCGTAGGTCGCTCCCCGTTCTTCTTCATGAATAACCACCATGCCAAAAAGATCTGGGGGAAGAGTTTTTACAAGCTCTGGCAGGAGTGGCAGACCGACGTCACCCAGCGGTCCCGGGCAGACCGAGAGCGGCTAGCCGAAGAGGGGCTAACCGAACTTGAACCGGTTAGCTCCGTCGGGGCCTCCCTCTCCGCGCCCGCGTTTTCAGCCGACGGCACACGCATGGCCTACGCCGTAGCCGATTATCACGGCCCGGCCCAGATAAGGGTCCGCAACCTCACCGATGGGAGCGAGGAGGTGGTAAAGAAACATCAGGGCGCGACACAGATCAGCTTTGCCCCAAAGGGAGACAAGCTTGTCTATTCGGCCTCCGGCGTACACAACAAGTTTTACTACCTATCCGATCTGTATCTCCTCGATCTTGCCAATAAACAGACGGAGCGCTTAACTACCGGCCGGCGGGCGCTCGATCCGGACATCTCCCCCGACGGCAAACGGTTAGTTTACGTCATAAACGACGCGGGGACGCAACAATTGGCGGTGATGAATCTGGACGACCGGCAAGAAAAGATAGTGCCGATATCCGATCCGCGCGAGACCCAGTATTCTCATCCGCGCTGGTCACCAAGCGGAAAAATGCTTGCGGTCTCCTCCTGGCGACCTGGCGGCTACCGCGACCTCTTCCTAGTTAAACCAAACGGCAGGGTGATCCGGCAGGTTACCGATGACCGGGCGCTCGATCTCTCGCCCGCTTGGAGTCGTAATGGCCGCTCGCTCTATTTTAGTTCCGATCGGACCGGGATCAGCAACATCTACCGGTACGATCTCCGCTCAGGAGAGATCGCCCAAGTCACGAACGTGGTGACCGGCGTCTTCCAACCGGCCCTGGCACCGGACGGAAATTCCATAGTAGTTCAGCATTACACAGGAGAAGGGTACGACCTTCGCCGCCTCTCCCTGCTGCCGGGCAGCTCCCTCCGCGGGGCTCAACCTCGGGAGGGGGCTCCGCCCAGCCAGCTCGGACAGATCGTTCATCAGCGCTCGGTGCTTCCGGTGTCCGCTGGACACCGTCTCCACCTCACGCCCCCCCCACCTTCGGTGGGGCTCCCCCACCCCAGGCCCCGCTCCGGGACTGCCCTTGCGCAGGGAGAGGCGGGGCTGCCTTCGAAAAAATACAATCCGTTTACCGGCTCGCTCTTCCTCCCCCGTTTCATCTCGCCGGGTGTGGTCGCGCTCGATAACGGAGTGCTTATCAGCGCAGCAACCGGCGGGGCCGATCCACTAAGGTGGCACAATTGGCTGGGCGGGATCACATACCGAACCGATGCCGCCCATGTCGGCTACTTCGGCACGTACATATACAATCGTTACACGCCCACGTTTGATCTAGGGCTAACTAACTATGCCGTCTCAGGACCGCGGCTCACAGACATCACCACCGGCAACACCTTTATCGTTTACGAAAAACGGTTGCGCGGGTCGTTGGGGGCAAGCGTCCCTTGGAAACAGCACCGGTTTTCACTCCAGTATTTCCTGGAGGATCGCGACAACATCACCGCCATGGACGCTGCAACCCGCGCCTTTTTCAACTACGACATGTTTGGCGGGTTCAACGCCGTCTATCGGTGGGGTACGGCCGCGCGGTATGCGGCCTCGATCAGCCCCGAACGCGGCCAGCGGCTCCGGCTCCACTTCGGGCTGACCGACAGGATCTTCGGAAGCAGCGAGACCAACGAACAGCAGGTCTTCACAGGTGACTATCGAGCCTTTCTTAACCTGCCGTGGCGCCACCATGTCTTGGCAACGAGGCTCTCCGGCGGCATCACGTGGGGAGATCCGTTTCTGATCGGCAGCTTCGGCCTAGGCGGCGCCTTGGGTGAGGGAACACTGGCGGGCACCGAAAACTTTTACTACTTCCCGCTGCGTGGCCTGCCGCTCTCCAGTTTTACCGGTAGTAGGGCAACGCTGGCGTCTGTGGAATACCGGGTCCCACTGGCCTCGCCCCAACGTGGGCTTGGGACCTGGCCGGTATTTTGGAATAATCTCCACGCAGCGGTATTTGCCGACGCCGGAAATGTCTGGAATGCCGGGCAAGGGACGGGAAAGTTCCTTGTCGGGCAATTCCTAGTCGGTACGGGTGTCGAGGTGCGCGGGGACTTCCTTCTCGGCCACGGGCTGCCGGTCAGCGGCAGACTAGGCTACGGCATCATCGTTGCCAATCGGGACCGACTGGGAACGCTTGCAGACCCGTTGCTCAAGAGTTCGGCAAAATACGGGACGCTCGTCTTGCAACTTGGCACATCGTTTTAGATTCATTCCAACCGATTACGTATACAATTCCAGTCAACACAAGCGCTGCCAGCGTATCGACGATATAGTGCTGCTTTACAAATACCACGCTGACCATCACGATTGCCGTGAAGAGCAGAAAGAGCCATGACCAGCCCCGTTTGTAATGCCAGAGGACGAGGGCGACCAGAAATGGATAGGCCACATGGAGAGACGGGAATGCATTGGCAGGCATATCGATGGCATAAAAAAATCCGGTTGCCAGTGTTGCGACATCGGCAGGCTGCACGGGGGGACGCTCCATCCGTACCGGAAAGAGGAGGAAACAGAGAAAATGGACCGAGGTTACCAAGGCGGTAAGGCGCGCGGTTCTTACAAAGTGGGGATAATCGTTAAGGAGGCAATAGATCCCCAGGATGCTCGCGTAGACAAGCGCATAGCCGATGATTGCCGCGGGCACGAACGGGATCTCCCTCTCGCCTGGAAGAAAGAAGACCCAAGTCTCCAGGCGATGGGCGTTAACCCATTGGCACCCATAGTAACCAACCAGGAAGTAGGCGACAAGCCCGCAAAAGATCCAATTCTTCGACCGGCGTTCGGATGGCGTCATTCGGCACGGGCCCGTGTCAGTGTTACACCAAATTCCGCAACACCCGGCAAGTGACTCGGCTTGAACAACCGAACCGTCACCGAGGCAACCGGAAAACGCGCCAGACAGGTGTCTGCAATCCCCTCAGCCAGGGCCTCGATCAGATGAAACCTGCTCTCCTCAATATATTTCCGCACGGTTGTTGCCACCTCCGCATAGTTAACGGTATCTCCCAGCCGGTCTGTCCGACCGGCCGCAGATAGGTCGCAGGCAAGTTCAAGCGAGATACGGACCTCCTGCGGGGCGGTCCGCTCCCAGCCCTCTTCGCCAACGATGCACCGGGCGCTCAAATCGTCGATTAAGATTCGGTCCATGGTTCCGTATAGGCGGCAAAGGCCGTGGTAGTCTCCCACATCCGCACCTCGGTTACTGGAAATCCCAGCTTCTTTACATACGTATAGATCAATCGGGCCAGATGTTCCGCGGTCGGATTTCCCTCCATGATGAAAAGCGGCTCTCCCCGCTCTTGAAAGACCGGAATGAGCGGATCGTCCCGATTAAGGAGCATCCGGTGGTCCATCTCACGATCGATCCACTCCTTTACGGTTCGCTTTATCTTGCCGAAATCGACCACCATTCCGTTCCGGTCGAGCTTTTCTGCTGCAAGATCTATCTCCACGCGCCCGTTATGCCCATGGAGGAAGCGGCACGGCCCATCGTAATTTAGGAGCCGATGCCCGTAGCAAAAATCGATCACAGCAGTGACCCGATGCATACCGCTCCTTCCCTTGACAATCGACACTCAGGTGGCCATATACCCATTTCCTGCTTCTTCTTTCGTAAGGCGGACGTACTATACCATGTGGCGCCGAATCCAGCAGATTATGCGCACGGCCGGACTCGTAGTTGGCACACGTCACAACACGGCATCCACGGTCAGCAGAATGTTCAATAAAAAGAGATAGGCGATCGAGTAGGCGAATAGGCGGCCGGCGGTTGCTCGTCCGGGGCGCATACGGACAAGAACGGCGCGACGAATGAATTCGATGCCAAGAAAGACCGCCCCAACAAGATAGATCATCCCAACCGTCGGCCACCCGGCAAGGAGAAGCGGCAACGGCGCCGTGATGAGGGCATAGGCGACGATCTCCTTGCGCGTCCGTTCCTCGCCATGCACGATCGGCAACATCGGGAAGCCGGCCGTGCGGTAATCGTCCTGATAGCAGAGGGCCAATGCCCAAAAATGCGGCGGCGTCCAGAGGAAGATGATGAGAAAAAGAATAAGCGGAACCCAACCGATCGTGCCGGTGGCGGCGGCCCACGCAATGAGCGGCGCCGTAGCTCCTGCCGCTCCACCGATCACGATATTGTACGGTGTGCGGGGCTTGAGCCACATGGTGTAGAACAAGACATAGAAGAGGATCGTCGCGGCGGCGAACGCGGCGCTCAAAATATTCGCCTGCCAGAGCAAGATGCCGCACGCAAGGAGTCCCAGGGCCCAACTAAAGATCAACGCACCCATGGGGGCAATGCGCCCTGCGGGCAATGGCCGCTTCGTTCGTGTGCGCACCATGAGCGCGTCGAGCCGCCGCTCGACGTATTGATTGAGCCCGTTGGCTGATCCGGCGGTGCAGCCGATGGCGCACAGGATGAGAACGAGCCAACCGGGCCGCGCCCAGGAGTTCCCTTCAACTGCGAACGCGGCGAATCCTGTTAGCGTAAAGAGGAGAACGATCCGCGGCTTCGTCAGCGCGAGGTAATCACGACATTTCTGCACGAGTGCGGTCATGGGTAACGGCCACCACCAGGGCGCCGAAGAGGGCAACGGCGATGGCCAAATGGGCCACATCCACGGCAAATGGCAAGCTCCAGAGGACGTTGCCAATTCCGAGGGCGATTTGCAAGGCCAGGAGAAAAACCGTCCCCCAGAGGTGCCCGCGCAACAAACGAAAGGCAGGGTGGCGAATGGCCGCGATCAGGAAGCCCCCGACGAGGAATAGCGTAATGATGGCCCCGATCCGGTGACTCATCTGGATGGCAACGAGCCCGACAAAGGGGGGCCACCATTGGCCCTGGCAGGTTGGAAAATCGGGGCATGCGAGGCCTGCCTGGTATCCGCTCACCAGCCCGCCGATGAGGATCTGCGTGAAGAGGACGAGTACGGCAAGTCCGCCGAGGAACCTCACCATGGCGGATCCTGCTGTGAGGCCTTCTCCGCGGACCGGCTCATTCAATGGTTGGCGGGTCCTGTCGTCGGTCACCCCCATTCGCGGCATCGCCTGCGGCTGCTGGCGCTCATGGGGGTCCCCCGACCGACACCACCCGCCATTGATCATTATACTGCCCGCCGGACCGCGCGCACACCGTGGGGACAACACCATAACCACTCCGAAGAAGAGAAAGGCCAAGGCCAAGTGGGCAGCAACGATGAGCGGATGGAGTTCGGTCTTCACTGTAACACCGCCGAGGAGTGCTTGGGCGATGACAAGGAACATCGCCACGAGCATCCACCACCCGAAGCGTTGGCGGAGCGCTGTCTTGCACCATGTGACGACCGTTAGACCAAGTGTGAGCAGTCCGACCAAACCGGCAAGGAGCCGGTGGGTGAACTCGATCCACGCCGCCGATTCCATCGGCGGCACGGCCTGTCCATAGCAGAGAGGCCAATCGGGGCACCCAAGCCCCGATCCGCTGCGCCGGACCATCCCGCCCCAAACGATGAGGAGGAACGTGAAGCCAATCAAGATCCATATGCCGCGCCGAAGCCACATAATGCGATTGCACTCATTCGACAATTATTCTAGAAGCATGAACGCATGCAAGGAAAAACCATTATCGTTACGGGGGCCGCAAGAGGGATCGGTGCCGCGATTGCAAGGCGGTGCGTACATGAGGGGGCCACTGTCATAGGCTGTGGCCTCGACGAGAAGGCCCTCACACTGTTTGCAAATGAAGTCGCCTCGCAGCAGTTCGTCCCATTTCGTGTAGATGTGGCACAGCTGGATGACATCGTGCAGTTTTTTGCTCGGATGCGTCAAGAGAACCGATCGTTGGATGGGCTGGTTAATAATGCCGGCGTCTATTTGGGGAAAACCCTCCTGGAGTATTCCCGCGAAGAGATCGATCATGTGCTGACAACGAATATCAATGGCGCGGTCTATTTTTCTCAACAGTTTGGAAAATATGTGCTCGGACGCAAGGACTGCGGTGTAATCGTCAACATTGCCTCCGTCTCCGGCCAGGAGGGGAGCAGCGATGCAATTTACGGCCTCTCGAAGGCCGCATTGATCGGATTGACCAAATCCTGTGCGATGAATTTTGCCCCTCACATCCGGGTGAATGCCGTGGCGCCCGGCGTCGTCGAGACCCGAATGCTTGAGGTGATCCCGAAATGGCGACTCGAAGAATATCGCGCGCATGAACTCGTGAAAGACCCCATCCGCCCCGAGGCCGTGGCGAACACCGTGGCCTTTCTCTTGAGCGAGCAAGGCAAACACTACACCGGCGCCGTTTTCGACCTCAATAACGGATGCTATTTGCGGTGAGCTAATGAGGTGTCCAAAGTGGCGCTAACTTTCACCCGCGACAGGAGCGCCATCCCACCTAGGAAGAAGCCGACGAGGGCAAGGATGCTAACGCGGGACGCGTTGTATATGCAAATTCATGACCGCCTCCCCGGTGAGATCAACCTGAGCGCGCAGACCGGCCGCCTTCAACTCCCGCGGCAGCTGTCGGATACGATCGGTGGCGATCAGGCGAATGCCTCGTTCGTGCAACGTGATCGCCTCCGCCGGTTCGTTCACCGTATAGGCCCCGACCGGACAGGGCGCGCCAGTAATCTCCGGCACCCTCTCTTCCGTGAATAATTTCTTATTCCCGACACAAAAACTGGCCTTCGCCTGCTTAACCATGCCGACTAATCCCTCCTTCGGCCAGGCGTAAAAGAGGGCGCCGAGCGGAATTTCCGGGCACAAGGCATGGCACTGCGCCAATGCCTCCCACACGAACGAGACGATCGCCACGTGGCCGATCATCCGATGGGATTGCAACTTCTCGATGAGCTGTCGAACAATCCGGGCGGGTTTTCCGACATCCATCGCCTCTTTTTTGATCTCGACGATGAGATTCGCCTTCCCCCGTATGCATTCAACTACTTCATCCAGTGTGGGGATGCGGCACTCGGGAAATGTGTTGCCGAATTTTTCCGGATACCCGGCATTGATCTGTTGAATCTCTTTTAGAGAAAGTTTCGCGATCGGTCCCTTCCGATCCGTCGTCAGGTCGAGCGTGGCATCATGGATAACCACCATCTCCCCATCCGCAGAGAGATGGATATCGCACTCCACAAGCCCCGCCCCAGCTCGCATCGCACCTTCATACGAGCGAAGCGTATTTTCCGGAAACTCCGCCGAGGCACCGCGATGGGCAATCAGCGTCAGCGGTGTACTGGCTGTCGTTGCTAGCTTCGCACCCATGCTCCCACCATATCACGGGCGCGGGAAATTGCTAACCAATTGATCTTACTTATGTTCAATCCTCTGGCAAACGCTTGCCAAGTGCAAAACTAACAGCAACGTCTTGCATCATCGTTTGGTATCGAATACCGAATGCGTACGTCATTAAATGTAAAAAGTGAATACTTCGTCCCAGTTTCTGATGTACTATGCCGACATGCCTCAGCTCCGAACATCGGTTGCTTGTCCTTTTGGCGAATCACTTCAAAAATACTGGGAGAAACGCTATGAGTATTTTTCTAAGTTCGATGAGGGCATCCAAATCGACGCAGAAGGGTTCTATTCTGTAATCCCTGAGCAGGTCGGTCTGCATCAGGCAGAACTTATTCAAGGCGCAACTGTCCTCGATGGATTTGCTGGAGTTGGTGGTAGCGCAATTGCGTTTGCGCGTGCGGGCAAACGGGTCACAGCTGTCGATATAAATGGTGAGCGACTAAAAATGGCCGAACATAACGCCACTATTTATGGTGTTCAAAATGCCATCACATTCCTGCATGGCAATTTCTTCAAGATCGCTCCAACAGTTAAAACAGACACCGTTAATTTGGACCCCCAATGGGGTGGCCCAACCTATAAAGAGCTGGGCAGATTCTTGCTTGAGCACTTTAGTCCAGATGGTAATCAATTGCTGGAATTTTCACTTCAGCATTTCAATGAGGTTGCGCTGCGGGTTCCCACTATCTTCGACATGTCTGAACTCGACCGTTTTAAGACCCCCTATACAGCGCACGATGACATTTCTAATGGTCGAATTATTTCAAGAACAGTAGTCTTGCGCAAAACATTAATACTTACACCCCATATCTCAAGAGACGCTGGTTGATGACGGATTGATACCCGATGCCTCTCCTCCTGGCCTCCCGTTTGGCCCAATTGAGGATGCGCGGATGTAGCCGGATGGAGATGGCCCGATACCGTTCCGAACGTGGTTTTGGTGGCCGTCCACGGGTGCGCCGTGTCGCCCCTTGTCTAGCCACAATGGCCTTTCGGGCCATACGCACTTCTGCCGGCGTGACCCGCCGCGCCCTTTCAAAGGGGAATTTTTTTACACGTCTCATATTGTCTCCGTTCGCTTCGACCTGCATGGCGCGCACTGATCAAACGGTACACTCTGCCACCTGCCCGCACGGTAAATACAACGACTGTTACATAACCCAAGTCGGTTTCCCCGATGAGCCACTGTCGTTCCTCTTTCTCGGTCGAATGTTTGACGTCCGGAGCACGCAACGCCATGGGATCGTCAAACGCCGTCATCGCCTCCTCAAAACTGATGCCATGTTTTCCCTCGTTGTCCACCGCCTTCCGAGGGTCCCATTCGAACCTCATTTATTGTATATACTATAACAAGGAGGACGTAGCAAGGCTAAAATCAAACGCGTGGCGACTATATTACACGGTGGATAACTTGATAAGTAATTGATCTCAGCCAGCTTCAATCACCTGGCAAACGCTTGCCAAGCGTAAATGCTTTATTGTGCCAGCGCCTTTACATACGCATACAGCGCGTGCCATTCGGCTGTGGTGAAGTGGGCGAGGCCGGGCTTGCCGTAGCCGGGCATTCCTTCGGAGATAAGTTTGATGAAGGCGGGTTCGTTGGCGACCCACGCGCCCTTGGACTCGCTGAAGGACTTGGTCTTGAGATAGGTATATGGGTTCGAACCGATTGTTCGGACCTTGATTGCGCCTTCGCCGGCTGCTCCGTGACAGCTCACACAGTGTTGTTGATAGAGCGCCTGGCCCAATCCATTCGCGGGCGCATTTTTGCGAACCCCAAATTGCCGCTGTTCCGGCTCGGCCATCAGTTGCATGGCCATCGTTACCGGGATGAAGGCCTTCGGTTGTTCCGGTGCTGCCCCAGCCGCAGGCGTTGTGACCTTGGCGATCGTCTCCGGCGTATCCTCCGGAGGATTGCGCATGAACGTCCGGACGTAATGGACAACCGCCCACCGGTCTTTCACCGGCACGCCGCTAAACGAGGCCATGCTTGTGCCGGGAGATCCGTCCGTCACGGTCTTCAACATCTCGCTTGGCGCGCGGCCGAATTTCCACCCTTCGTCCGATGTAAAGTTCCGCGGCCCCGGCGTCAACGCGGCCGCCGCCGCACCATCCCCCTTCCCTTCGGCCCCGTGGCAAGTAGCACACTGGGCAGCGTAGAGTTTTTTCCCCGCCTCGACCGCTTCCGGCGTGGCCACACGCAATTTCTCTACCTCCTCAGCCGAAACGCTCCCCTCCCCCGGCGCCCTTTCCACGGCGATCGCCTGTTCGTAGGGGCGCTTGAAGATATCGCTGCCAGTGAGGCCAACGAATACGGCCAGAAAGAAGAAGGCGGAGACGAATACGACCTGGTTGACCTTGTTGTCGTATTTCAAGTGCATGAAGAAGAGGACAACGAGACTCGCCTTGATCGTGGCGATGAGCATGGCGATGAAGATGTTCCAGTAGCCCCAGTCGTGGTAGGCGACATCCACCGTGATGATGGTGAGGATGAGCAGCCCGATCCAGACTCGCGTGTAGGCCTTTTTGTGATCGTGCCGTTGCGCCATATCAGCTAATCAAATAAAACAACGGGAACAGGTAGATCCAGATCAAATCGACTAAGTGCCAATAGATCCCGGTCAGCTCCACGGGTGTCGAGTAGTGTTCATCGAAGTGGCCCTTGTTGGAGCGGATCAAAACCCACAAGATGAGCCCCATCCCA
Source organism: Deltaproteobacteria bacterium (assembly GCA_016183125.1). Taxonomy (GTDB): domain Bacteria; phylum UBA10199; class UBA10199; family JACPFF01; genus JACPFG01. The sequence continues at coordinate 475 of JACPFG010000120.1, read as the reverse complement.
ACCAGGACGTGGACACCGTGGAGGCCGGTCATCAAAAAGTAGAGCGTGAAGAAGAGATCGGCCTTCGGGTGCATCGCTTCAAGGGGATGGAAATGAGCGCCCGGCAGAAGGCCCTCGTGGATCTTGTGCGTATACTCGACGTATTTAATCACCAGGAACATAGCCGCAAAGAATAATGTGGCGAGCAAGAATTGGTTCGCGCGATTGCTGTCGCTCCGCTGCGTGGCGCGCACGCCCATCGCCATCGTGAAACTCGAACAGATGAGGACGACCGTATTGATCGAGCCCAGGATCCGGTTCAGATGGTGATGGGCCTCGTGGAACATCTCCGGGTAGAGCCCTCGATACATGATGTAGCCGACAAAGAGGCCGCCGAAGAGGAGGATCTCGGTAACGAGGAAGAGCCAGAGCCCCAGCTTCGAGCTCCCATACTGCTGCTCGGCGGAATCGTAATGATGGTGGACGTGCAATGTGG
>JACPFG010000118.1 GCA_016183125.1 Deltaproteobacteria bacterium | reverse complement strand
GATTTCCGGCAATTTAGCCCCGCGATCGATCGCCGCGCGGGGCCGCGAAGAACCGGTCAAAAGATCGATCGCCGGTAGGTCGACAGCGAACTCGTAGGGACCGTCATCAGGGGGCGTGCCGTAAGGATCGCGCCAGCGGAAGCGCTGCGGCTGTCTCGTGACCAGGTGGTGTGTCGCCAGGACATGAAGCAGCGCCAGCCCAAATTCGTACGGCCGGAAGGTGGCACGGTCGGCGATCGTAAAGCGCACACCATGGCATAATTGTCCGGCATATTTGCGCGCCGTGGGGGTAAACTCAGTTGAGGCAAAGGCGATGCCAGGCAGGGACAACTCACGCAGTTGGTCGGCAAGCGCATCGCCATCGATCCAGGGTGCGCCACACTGTTCGAACGGAGTGTTTGTGCCGCGTCCTTCGGCGATGTTGGTCGCCTCCAGAAGACAGGCGCCCGGATAGAGGAGTGCAGCGGTGAGTGAGCGCATGTTGGGCGACGGATTGCGCCACGGCAATCCCGTCTCGTCCCAATACCACTCGCGCCGCCAACCATCCATGGGGACGACTTCCAATTGTGCGCCAAGTCGATGGCCCCAGTTGCAATAGCGCGCAATCTCGCCGATCGTCATCCCATGCCGGACAGGCAGCGGATAAAGTCCGACAAACGATTCATATCCGGGCAGTGGAAACGGTCCCTCGATCGTGAGGCCGTTGATCGGATTCGGACGGTCGCACACGATCACGATCTTGCCCGCCTTAGAGCAGGCCTTCATGCAGAGGGCCGTTGTCCAGATATAGGTATAGTAGCGCGCGCCGATGTCCTGCAGGTCGATCACCATAAGGTCGATATCGCGCAGCATCGCCGTCGTAGGCGTAAGTGAAGCGAAAGAATCTCCGTATAAACTGTAGGACGGTAGTCCGGTAGCCGGATCTGTTGTTGAGGAGACACCTTCTAGGTCCTGCGCAAGGCCTGCCACCCCATGTTCTGGGCCGAAGAACGTGGCCAGACGCCACGCACTGTTTGCTGCTAGGATCTCGGCTGCGTGACGGCCGTCGCATGCAATGCTTGCCGAGTGACAGAGCAGCCCTACCCGTGCGCCACGATGATGCGCTAGCAGGTGGTCCGGCAGGAGGTCGAGCCCGACACGCATGAAATAGGGACAGGCCCCATTTCAACTCTAAAGTCAATATTTCATGAATCTTGAGGGCATTGACGTCAATATCGGTGTATGTCATGCCAACACCCCATGGCAGTGATAGTGATCGATACACCAGACGCGCCCAAGGCGATAGGCCCGTACGCCCAGGCCGTAAGCATAGGCGATCTCCTCTTCTGCTCCGGCCAGATCCCTATCGATCCAGCCACGAACGAGGTCCAACTATTCGGTGGTGATGTTGGAAGACAGACGGCCCTCGTCCTTAATAATCTGAAGGCCGTTTTAGAGGCCGCCGGCGCCTCCGTTGCGGATGTTGTGAAGACTACTGTCTATCTAACTACCATGGACCATTTCCCAGTTATGAACGCCGCGTATGGGGCGGCTTTCGGGGCGCATAGGCCGGCACCGGCGACCATGGCTGTGGCCTGGCTGCCGCTTGGTGTGGGAGTGGAAATCGATGCAATTGCCAAGATAGGCGCAGGAGCCGAGTGATTTCAACAAGTTATGGCAGGGTGGAACGTCCCTGATTATTTGCCTGCCGCAACTGTTGCCAGGCGCGCGCGATAGCCGATCAAGATCCCGCAGCCGATAAATAGGCCAAGCCATTCCACCCATCGACCAGTCGTCCGCGATGATGCGGTGAGCGCGCAAGAGCTGCCTACCGGCTCGGGGCTTTCGCCAGGGAGGATCTCGCAGGCATCGCCGGTCCCGTTGGCATTCGCGTCCGCTTGATCGGCGTTCGGCAAGTCATCGCAGTTATCCCGCCAGTCAGGCACGGCATCGGCATCGGTGTCTAGGTCGCAGACGTCGCCCACTTTATTATCGTTCATATCGGTCTGGTCCTGATTGTTGACATCCGGACAGTTGTCCGACCAATTAGGCGCCCCGTCCCCGTCACGATCTGCATCGCACGCATCGCCAAGCCCATCCGCGTCGGCATCTAGCTGATCGGGATTGTAGACCTTGGGGCAGATATCCATACCGTCGGGGAACGTATCGGCATCCGTATCCGGACCTTCAAATGGCATCCCTCCCGGCGACATACAGGCATCTCCCACCCCGTTCTGGTCGACATCGGCCTGGTCGACGTTTGAGGCATACGGGCAATTATCCTGCCAGTTGCCGATCTGATCGCCGTCCAGGTCCTCATCGCAGGCATCGCCCAACCCGTCCCCGTCGGCGTCCGTCTGCTCCGGATTTACAATGAAGACACAGTTGTCGGCGCCGTTTAAGATATCGTCCTCGTCGGCATCGAGCATGCTGCTTGGAAAATCGCAGATGTCGCCCTCTCCATCCTTGTCCTCATCGGCTTGGTTGGAGTTTCCTGACAGAGGGCAGTTGTCCTCTAGATTTTTCACCTGATCGCCGTCGATATCGGGATCGCACGCATCGCCTATTCCGTCGCCATCGGCATCCACCTGGGACTTCTCCTCGGAGGCGGTGCTGGGACAGTTATCGCAGATGTCGCCCACTCCGTCGCTGTCGAAATCGGCCTGGTCAGGATTGGAAATCTGGCCGCAGTTGTCACCGCTGTTGAATTTCTCGTCTCCGTCGGGGTCGACCGTTTCGAAAAATGGAAAATCCGCCGACTCTGGGGTAAACACCGGACCGAAGGCCGAGGTGTTGCCGGTCGAATCGATGGCCAAAAGCGTGTAGGCCTGTTTCGGATCGACTGCAGGATAGGGCTGCGTGACTACGAAATTACCATCCGCGTCGACCGCCGCTTCTGCCAGGAACTTCTTTCCCTGCGGCACTGCCGGGAGGTTGGGATCCGCTGCGTAGAGCTCAACCGTGCCGCCTGCGGGACCGGTGCCTCTCACCTCCCACGCCGTCTCGCCCGACTGGAGCTGTGCCGATTGCACCGTTGGCGCCTGGAGATTATTGTTTCCGCCAGAGAGGAAGATCGCAGCGGTAGTGTTCCCGCTGAAGGCATTGGCCGTGATCCGGTTTTGCTTCGCGGCGGAGACGTAGACACCCCAGCCAGAGCCCGTGATCGTATTTTCCGTGATAGTGCTGTTCTGTGCCGATGCCCCAGAGATGAATATGGCGATCTTGCCCGGGTGGGTCAGTGTGATGCCCCTAATGGTCACGCCCCCGTTGGCAATCTTAATAAGCGGTGTCTTGAGTTCATCGGTGCCTGCGATCGTGACGTTATTTGTCTCGCCATCCAGCTTCACCCAGGCCTTCAAGGAAAGCGTTGAGGCAACGGTGAGCGTCTTACCGGCAATCGAGGAGTCAAACGTAATAGGTGTGCAGCCCTCTTTTACTCGCTCGACCAGTTCGGCGGCAGTCTTGACCGGCGCGCAGGGGGCAGCCTGAGCTGCAAGCGGCCCGCTAAGGCCAGCGGCCAACAGCAAGAGAGAAGTAGAGAGACGGTTCATGGCTTCACCTCCGTATTCACAGGACAGGCGGAGAGCCCCAGGTCAATTAGTGATTGGGGAAGTGGAACGTCCCAGGCCGCCGGATATCGCCAGCAGATCTGGGCGCCACTGACCACCTGGCAGAGATCTACCCAGCCCTCGGTATCTGCAACTATCTTGGCTATTTTTTCTCCCGCGGCATTAACCGCCCACGACTCCGGCTGGCCGGTGAACTCCGTCATAGGGTCGAGCTCAAGTACCCATTTAGCGCCGTTATTATCCGGTAGCATCGGTTTTGTCAGATTATCCGGCGCTAATCCAACTGCTCCAAGCGCCATGGGGTAATTGGACTGATCTAGCATCATGTCAACGAACGATAACGCCGGATCGCCAAAGTTAAATGGAATCCCCTCGTTTGTCTCGGAGTTATATTGATAAAGCAGCGGGACCGGATAGACGCAGGGGGAGATATAATAACCCGCCAGCGCATTGTTTGGATCGCCGATAAACTTAGGGCTCGTCTGCAGGGCCTCGGTGCCGTAAGGATACGTGTATTTCGGCTGGCCTTCGCCGGTATCTACAGACTGTTGAGTTACCGTCGCGTCCTCAAATTTTGTCGTGGTCGGACCGGCATCGGGCTCCTCGCCGGGTCCATCCGGCTCACCGGCCGCGTCTCCTCCGTCGGCGGCGTCCG
>JACPFG010000016.1 GCA_016183125.1 Deltaproteobacteria bacterium | reverse complement strand
GGCGAGGGCGGGGCGGTGGATGAGGGATATGCGCAGCGAGCCGCATCGATGGGTCTTAAGCTGCGGCGAGCGAGGATAAGCCGCGACGAGGCCCGTAAGCCGAGGAGACGGCGGCCCGAATCCACCGACCCCGGCCGAGGCCGCATCGGAAGGGTGAGTCGAAGAAGGGCTATTATGTTACCCGGCAAATTACATAAACTTTGTTACACTGTCTCACTACGGTTTCGTACGGAATCGGATACCGAACCACAATGCAATACGTCACAGTTCGGTGCCTGGTACCAAACAGGGGATGCACAATTTCTCCTTGATGGGCCATCTGTTGCATTATAGATGTGAGAAACGTGGGGGGACACGATGCCGGAGGGCAGTCCGAAAATGGGTCCGATGATTGCACAAGCCAATCTGATCCGCCGCGCCTACGCGGAGGACCTGGAGGGGCTCACGCCGGGGGAATGTCGAGTGATCGGGTTCACCGAACCGCAGTGCGCGGCGTTGGTGGGCGCGATGGGCTTGGGTGCAGCAGGCGCCATTACACCAGGGGAACGCACCCAGTTGGAGCAGGCTGGCTTTGCCGCCGCGTTCATTGACGCGCTCGCGGGTGCCGACGGCAAGGAGGCGTTACGGAACAGGGGACGATGGTTCGCTTCCCAACCGCTCGATTTTTTGCGAGACGAGATAATCAAGGCAGAGGCGGTGTACGCGCTGGTTGCCGCGAATGCCGAAGCCGCGCTGGACAAACTATATGGTCGGGAAGAGGTACTCGCATTGGGTGCCGCCCTTAGAGATCCGAACGCCTCGGTGCGCCGGGAGGCCGCCACGGTGCTCGGTGGAATTTGTGGCCCCGTCAGCGTGTGCGAAGATGTCGATGACGAGGTTGCTCCCGCCCTCATCGCCGCACTCTTGGATAAAGACGCAGGGGTGCGCGGGGAAGCCGCAATGGCACTCGGTCGTCGGAACTACTGGCTGTACGGTCGTGTTAGTCGCACATGGGCCGTGAGCGCATTAGAGGCCACCCTCCGGGATCCACAAACGGAGGTACGTGCAAAGACCGCGGAGGCCCTGGGCCACTGGGCCCCCTACTTATCAGAAGAGAGTTGGTCCGCATTGACCACCGCCCTCAAAGATCCCGATACGGGGATGCGCGCGGCAGCGGCAGGTACGCTGGGTGGCATACTTTCTCTCCCATACAGATCAGGGGGGGGATGGTCGGATGTGGGTTGGGATGAGGAGGATGAGTGGCCGCAGATCTCTGACGAAGCCGTACTAGCCGTGCCAGCGCTGAGCACCACCTTAAAGGATCCCGATGCGGGGGTGCGCGCGGCAGCGGCAGGGGCGTTGGGTGACATATACTCATCATCAGTTAACAGGCCGATGCCGAAGGCCATCCTCAATTACGTCCCGCAGGTCGTGCCCGCGTTGCTCGCCGCCCTTCGTGATCCCGAGGCAAATGTGCGTCATGAAGCGACGTATGCGCTGGGCTTAATCGAATCCCCACAGGCGGTGCCTGCGCTCATCGCCGCCATGCAGGATCCCGAGGCGCAGGTGCGCTCGACGGCAGTGTGGGCACTTGGCCAAACCAAGGCCCCGCAGGTCATCCCCCGGCTGATTGATGCCTTGCAAGGTCCCGATGCGGCGCTGCGCGGTCCCGCGGCCTGGGCGCTAATGCACATGTACTCCAGAGACGGCGCGCCGCCGAGGGCCATTCACCAGTACATCCCACAGGTCGTGCCCGCACTGGTGGCCGCCTTGAAAGACGAAAATCCCTCGGCACGCAAGGGGGCGATAGAAGCGCTTGAGGAAATCAAGGCCCCGGAGACCCTGCCCGCGATGATCGCCACCTTAGCCGACCCCTATAAGGACGTGCGCTCCGTGGCCTACAATGCACTATGGGCTATGAACGCGCCACAGGTTATACTCGCACTGATCGCCGCTCTCCAGAATGAAAACGCAGCCGTGCGCCGGAATGCCGTCGTGTTGCTGCGCGATAAAAAAGCGCGTCAGGCCGAACCCGCTCTTATAGCGGCCCTCCAGGATCGCGACGCGGAGGTGCGCAAGGCGGCCGCGGCGGCGCTGCGGGCAATTGCCCCCGGCGGCTTGTCCGCCCTTTTGGCGAGCCTGCAAGATGAGAACCCCCAGGTGCGCCTGAAAGCGATCGGGGCGCTCGGCAAAATCAAATCTCCCCACGTGGTGCCAGCGCTGATTGCGGCCCTTAAGGATCAAGACGCGGCGGTGAGTGAAACGGCCGGATTGATACTCAGCAAAATCGGAGACCCCAAGATTATACCCGCGTTGCTTGCCGTTTTAAAGGACGACACCATGCAGGGCAACGCGTCGCCTGAGGTGTTTGCCAAAGCACTTGTAACGGTGTGCGTTGTAATAGGACCGCAAAAAAGCATGGCCATACTGGTCGCCACCCTGCAGAATCCGGACGCGTGGATGCGCCTATGGGCGGCGGTGTCCCTGTTCCACCTTTATAAAGATCCGCGGGCAGTGCCTCCATTGATCGCCGCCCTCGTAGAGCAAGACCCGAGGATACGCGGAGTAGCCGCTGCCGTGCTTGGTAATACCGGAGACCGGCGGGCCGTGTCCCCCCTCCTTGCCACCCTCCGAGACGCCGAATGGGAAGTACGCGAGGCCGCCGCCAACGCGCTGGGGAACATTGCCGGAAGGGTTGACACCGCAGTCCTCTCTCGCCTGAAAACGATGGCCGAAGAGGACCCCGCCCCCGAATGCCGCCAGGCCGCAAAAGACGCCTGGGCGAAAATCATCAGCCGGTGACCAACGCTGAAATCATCTGCCCGCCCACACACACCACCATTCCATGCCCATGGCATGGCCTGCGCGTCACTTGCGCGTCATCACACATCGAAGATCACTTGGGCTTTCCAGCGGTGAGGGGAGGTTTGGCGGACGGAAAGCTGATGATAGGTAACGGCCTTGAGCTCGGTTTTCATATGGTGCTGGCTGGGATCGAACTGGGCGTAGGTGATGTCGGCCTTGAGCCGGGTGGGGAAACATTCCGTGATCTTGAAACTGGATGGGACCATCCGCTTCGTGTCAAATTCGTAGATGAGATGTTGTAACCACTTGACGAGCAGCCGCTCGATATCCTCCGCATCAACCGTGACTCTATGGCCCGTCCCTTTGACAGCGGTCGCCCATCCATCCATGAGGATATCAAGCATTGCCTCAGCGGCATGACAAAATAGATCTTCCGGCGTGGCACCCCACACCCGGACGCCCACATCTGAGGTATGATTGATTAGTTCGTAATGCGAAGGTGCCACTTACATCCACTCATATTGCACGAGCTCATGTGGCTCGAAGAAGTAGCTCACCTCAAACCGGGCCGTCTCGGCGCTGTCTGATCCATGAACGGCATTGCACTGGATATCGGTGCCGAAATCGGCGCGCAGCGTCCCTTCGGCGGCCTCCTCCGGGTTCGTGGCCCCCATCACTTCACGCCACCGGATAATAGCGCCTTCTCCCTCCAGGCATAGGACAAAACATGGGCCGGACGACATAAACTTGGCCAGATCGTTAAAAAACGGCTTCCCCTTATGGACGGCGTAAAACCCCTCTGCCCGCTCCTTGGTCAGTTTCAACATCTTACCGCCTATCACCTTGAGGTTATGCTCCTCCATCCGTTGGACAATATCGCCGATGATCCCCTTCTCCATGGCATCCGGTTTGATGATTGCCAATGTCCGCTCATTTGCCATAACAATCCTCCGTAGTGTTCCGGGTACCGTAGTCCAAGTGTTGGGGAATGCAAGGTTAAAGTATCGTTTTGATAGTGACACCGATCTCTGCCGGACTCTCCGTGACACGGGCCCCGGCGGCGCGCAAGGCCGACATCTTTTCCTTTGCAGTCCCCATCCCCCCACTTGCTCCGCCAGCGATTATTGCCCCGGCGTGGCCCATCCGCTTTCCTGGCGGTGCGGTCACTCCCGCAATGTAGACCACGACCGGCTTGGTGACGTAGGCCTTGATATATGCCGCCGCCTCTTCCTCGGCAGTACCGCCGATCTCGCCTATCATGACGATTGCCTTCGTCTCCTGATCCGCCTGAAAGGCCTTGAGACAATCGATAAAATCTGTTCCAGCCACCGGATCCCCGCCAATGCCGACACAGGTGGTCTGCCCAAGCCCCAGCCTGGTAAGTTGGTCGATGGCCTCATATGTAAGAGTGCCGCTGCGGGAGACGATCCCGACCGATCCTCTTGCGCAAATTTGCCCCGGGATTATACCGATCTTGCATTCTCCCGGAGTAATAATGCCTGGGCAATTCGGACCGATCAGCCTAACCCGCGTACCGGACCCGTTCTCCATCGCCCGCCGCACCCTAATCATGTCAGCCACTGGAATCCCCTCGGTGATGCAGACAATCAGACTAACTTTAGAATCGATTGCCTCGAGAATAGCATCTGCCGCGAAGGCTGCCGGAACGAAAACCATCGAGGCATTGGCCCCAGTTTTCGCGACGGCGCCGGCCACCGTATCGAAGATGGGAATGCCATCCAGGTCACTTCCACCCTTGCCCGGCGTCACGCCCGCAATGACCTGCGTCCCATATGCCTTGCACGCCCGCGCGTGAAACTGCCCATGGGAGCCGGTGATCCCTTGGACTACCACGCGAGTGTCGTTATCTACCCATATCGCCATTGGTCATCCATTTCCCTTGGCCACATCGACCACCCTTTGCGCAGCCTGCGCAAATCCATCGACCGGAATCAGAGGCAGACCCGAACCGGCCAGCCGTCGCCGACCTTCCTCCGCATTCGTCCCCTGCAGCCGGACCACTACCGGAACGCGCATCTGCAGTTCCTTTGCCGCTGCTATGATCCCATCGGCGATGACATCGCACTTCATGATGCCGCCGAAGATATTGATCAGAATCGCCCGCACCTTCGGATCGCGCAAAATAATCTTGAACGCGGAGGTGACCTGCTCCGTCGTCGCGCCCCCGCCCACATCGAGGAAGTTTGCCGGTTCTCCACCGCAGAGCTTGATGATATCCATCGTCGCCATCGCAAGTCCGGCGCCGTTCACCATGCAACCGATGGTGCCCTGGAGGCTCACGTAATTTAGGCCGACCTCCTTGGCCTCCATCTCGACCGGGTCTTCTTCGTCAAGATCGCGCCAGGCTTCGATTTCCGGATGGCGAAAGAGCCCGCTGTCATCGAATGTAACCTTAGCATCTAGCGCAATGAGCGATCCCCCCTTCGTAAGGACAAGCGGATTGATCTCTAAAAGCGAGCAGTCCGCCTCCATATATGCCTTATGGAGACCCCGAAGACACTTAACGAACGCGTTGACTGCCGTGACAGGCAGACCCAGTCCAAATCCCAACCCGCGCGCTTGATATGACTGCAATCCGACGGCCGGGTCGATCCAGGTCCTGACGATTTTTTCGTGGGACCGTTTGGCAACCTCCTCGATCTCCATTCCCCCTTCGGCGGAGGAGATCACGGCCAACCTGCCGCGGGCTCGGTCGAGCGTGATGGCTAGATAATGTTCCTTCGCAATCGCCGTCCCCTCCTCCACGAGAACCTTTTTTACCTTTCTGCCCACCGGCCCGGTCTGCGGAGTAACGAGCTGCATCCCAAGGACTGCCTGTGCCGCAGCCATGGCCTCTTCGACCGACTTGGCGAGCCGGATCCCACCACCCTTGCCGCGACCCCCAGCGTGGATCTGGGCCTTGATCACCACTGAATCGGCGGTACCAGTGGGCTTGAGCAGCTCGCGGGCAATCGTTGTGGCCTCGTCCACCGAGGCAGCGATCTTACCGTTTGGCACGGGTACGCCATATTTTTTAAGCAGTTCCTTAGCTTGATATTCGTGGACCTTCATGTGGCAGCGGGAGCTAGCGTAGGCCCTGGCAAAAAACAAGGGTTGTTTTTTGCCGCCCACGCCGCTACTGTTTTCCCATGGCCCTGAACGATCTCCCGATGCGCCAGGAGCGGATATTCGACGCCGATGGCGTCTACAATCGCGTGGTCGATGGCAACGTCCTGATGCATCGGGAGGCAATCGCCACCGGCACACCAATCCTGACGGCCTGGCTATCCCAACAACCGCAAACCCGCGTGCTACGGGTGCTCGATCTTGCCTGCGGCGGAAAACCGATGATCATTGCGGCATGGATGGCTGCATTTCCCCAATGGCGGTTTGTGTATACCGGGATCGATCTCAATGTGGATCAATTAGCCAGGGTGCGGACGACCTTTGTTTTCTCCCCGAATGTGACGGCACGGATCGTGGAGGGGGATGCCTGGGCACTCGACACGTTGCCGGATGATGCATCGGTCGATCTCGTCTTCATCGGATTGAACACCCACCATGCCACACCGGAAGAGGTAGCCTTTGCGGCTCGGCACATTGCGCGAGTACTTGCGCCCAATGGGCTTTTTTTTAATCACGATCTATTCCGTCCCCTGCGGTTCGAGTTTTTCCGGCGGCCTACCGTCAGCCCAACCGCTCCCGAAAAACATGTTCGGCTCATTCCACCGGAGAAATTACGCGGGATTACCATCCCGCTCGCCGAATCGACAGAGGACTGGCGTACGGAGTTTTTGCAACGGGATGCCGACTGTCTCCGGTCGTGCGGCATTGCCGAAACCGATGTCCAGGCCACCATGGAACATATGCGCGAGCGGGATTATCCCATTTCCACTACGGAGATGGTGTCTATTCTTACGTCGGTCGGCTTGACGGCCAGCGTACACGCTTATCTTAATTCAACTCACCGCCTGCGGGAATATCTGGCCCTTGTCGTCGCAAATAAACCTTAGAGTTTATCGCCTTCTAGCAATTGTGATGCCGTCTCGGACGGTTAGTAAGACGGCCTCGACGCGCGGATCGCGGTGGACGTGGGCGTTGAAGGCAACGATGGCGCGGTCGCCGGCGTCTTGCGGATCAAGGACGCGGCCTTCCCGGAGCGTGTTATCTGCAACAAGCAACCCTCCGGTGCGCACCTTGGGGACGCACCGCTCCCAGTATTTCTCGTAATTCACTTTATCGGCGTCGATGAAGACGAGATCGAAGTGACATGTGAGTGTGTTAATTGTGTCTAGCGCCGGGCCGAGTTTCAGGGTGATCCGCTTCCCATATGGACTCCGATCGAAATAGCGTTTCGCAATCGCGGTCGCTTCCGGATCGATGTCGCACGTAATCAACTCCCCATCTTCCGGCAACCCCTCCGCCATCACCAACGCGCTATAACCGGTAAACGTCCCGATCTCCAGGACTCGTCGCGCCCCGATCATCCGCACGAGCATCCGCAGCAGCGACCCCTCCAACTGTCCCACTTGCATCTCCGGGATCGCGGTGGTCGCATAGGTCTCCGCGACGAGTTCGCGCAGCAGCGGCGACTCCGGCGGACACTGCTCCGCCGCATATCGTTCGATCGCTTCGGGAACCATGGTGAGCATACCCCTCATGTTTCAAAGGAAGGGTAAAACGGCAAGGATTATTTCAATAAGGGGACGTTTCCCTTATTTCCTGACTAGTGGGGCGGCGCTTCGCGTTCTTGGTCGCGCACTATGACCTATTATCGAGCGGCGGATTGATAGACGAGGGGATATTTTTCAGTATTACGAAGGGCGTCCAATTCCAAGTCAACGTCCAAATCTGGCCAATACAGATGGTGGCTGTGCAACAGGCGAACCTTACAAATCGCTGAAACGGTTGCTTCGCGAAACCAGGGGAAATCCTTATATGGCAGAAAGTACTCCGTCTCCTCGACGAGGAGCTAAATGCCCCGCTGGGAAACATTTAACACTTCAACCGCCGAAGTGCTTTTTCCAAGCTTTGACAATGGCATGGTTGTTAGCCTCAATCACTTTCTGAACGTCCCTCAATTGCTTTGCCGACAATCCGTAATTCTGAGCCAACGCCACCACCGGTTCAAGCCAAAATTTTGCCTCGCCATCGGGACACGACACATGTACATGCATCCGCCGTTCCTCGCGCGAAAAGAAAAAGAAACGATAGCGCTTATATCGGAGGACCGTTGGACTCACGCCATGTGCAATAACATGCGTTGTATAGTTCTGGCTAGAAAAAATGTGCGCCCCCCGTTAGGCGTCGGGCGCCGAACGGGGGGACCTGTCGCATTTTAGAACACCCCGGCACCTGGTGCCATGGAGGGCAAATGCACCGTGTGCCGGGGTTTCGAGTGGGGGTGTGAGAGAAAAGCAAAACTAGCGCGGTTCTTCCCTGGAAGCTTTTACTGCTGTTAGTACATCGGTGACGAGTCCTATGACATTCACAACCTGGTTCAATAATTTTAGCTGAGATTCATTAACACCGTCCACACACATGGCCTCTCCATTTATTGCATTCGTTAGTTTCCGTGCGCATGTCGTAAAATTACTTCTCCCGCCACACAACGAAACCCATTTCCACCATTTATCCAAAGCCCCATAAACTGCCTGTGTGGCATCCTCCAGCTCACCATCGCAATTGTATTCTGAGGCAGCTGTTTCTTCTAACATAGCGACTGTACATGTGTTAATCGCTTTATCGAGGCGCTTATGCAGAGCCCCGCTCAACGACTTGATCGCTTGCGGAGTAAGGGGTAGCACGGAGTTTGGTCCAGCCATATGGCACCTCTTTTGACCTCAAAAATCTCGTACAATAGTATCGGCGTATATCAACAAAGGTTGCGTGGGAAATACACTTTTTTTGCGATGGGATAACTGCTCGATATTGTGTCTGTTTTTCTCCGGACTAACCAATTGGCCGGCCGGTTCGTCGAATTTCACCGGCGAGCGGATGTCCATCTCCCCGGAGATCCCGGGGATGAAGAGGATGGACCTCCAACAGATAATTCACCCGCTTGGCGACTCCGCTGATCCGCACCATGTCCTCGAAATTATCCTTTCCGAACTGTGAGGAAACCACACAGAGATCGATATCGCTCCAAGGCCGTGGGCGGCCCCTGGCATAGGAACCGAACAAAATGAAGCGAGGGCGACGAATCCCGGCGCGTCGAAGCGCCGCCCGAAATTCGCGACCCACCGCCCGGATTTCCCTTCGAGTTAGTAGTGGCTTAAAAACCATCGGTACAGTTGCTCCGCCATCGCGCATTGTTTTTCAGTAAATGCCTTCGTCGCCTTCTTATATCATGATTTGCCGAAAATACAGTGGAATCATCGGCGCACCCGGCGCACAATCCCCCTCACCAAGGCAAAACGCCGGGTGGGGGTGTCGGAATACCAAGGCACTTGGTGCAATGGAGGGTAAATGGCGCCAAGGAACAAACTCGAGCCCGATCTCGATAAACTCCGAAGCACTGTTTCAACACTGAGGGAAGATAATACAAAATTCAAGACAGAGGTGGCGCAGTCCAACCTGGTTCATGACTACCTTCAATTCCCAGCTGAAATTTTTATGATGGTCTCGGCATTTGGTAACAAAAATTGGGAATCCATCACAGAAAATACCTCCAGATAACCCGTGCGAGAAGGGTTCTGTAATGGCATAATCTGAAAAACGGTCAAACCGCAGGCAACGACTCCATATCTAGAAATCAATTCCGAGTATGTTTTAGCGCCTTCACTGGTTAAATCGCCTGGCCTCAAATCAGGACATAGTGCATCCCGCATTTCAAGACCTACAAAGTATGTATCTGCTCCGTAAGAAAAACGTAAATGGAAATACCGCTGTTTCCGTCCATCAGGCCGTAGAAAAATTACCGATTTTGTGTCACGAGAAACGAGCCCACTATTTAAAGCCTTAAGAAAGTCTGAATAATAAGCCTCTGCCTTTCGAACCTGGGTTGAAAACCACTCTTGCATCCTCTGCTCTTGTGCCGGTTGAAGAACTATGCCTTTATCGCCACAATATTTATCTTTGTCGTTGCTTGCTTGAAAACATTCAAAAACCTTTCCAACCCGTCCTATCGCGAGACCTCTTGCACGAGCTGGATGCTCTTCGTTGCTAGGTCGTCCCACCATATAAAAATCTGAAGGATCGTTACCGCCTCCCGATGGTATTTTCTTACATGTAACCTGAATCAGTGGCCTGTCTTTTAGAAAGTCATGGCCTCGCACAACCGTACAGGTGTAATCATCTATCGATTTCGGAAATGCCATTTTTACCTCCTCGACCAAACATATGTTACACTACGGATAGAGTCCTTGAAATTCGTTAGCCAGTTTTTAAATCCTTCCCCCTTTCTATTCTTAGTATCGTCACTTTGCAAAAAAAGTTGCGTTGCGGGCTGCCAAAAACTTAAAGTAACGGATGAGAGAGAGAGAGAATGATTTCAACCGGTTAGACACTCTTAAGAAAAATTAAAAAATTTCCTTTGACGACCCTTATTGCAGGCTATCGGATGAACCTTGCCACGCCGGGAAACCTCCCCTTCGTTTCTTCGTTTCGGGCTCGCCTGGACGGGAAACATCCCCTCCTGGCTATTTTCCTGGCTATTTTTCATTGACTTTCTTCAATATGTGTCTACAATTGTAGACACGTGTATCAGATCGAAATCGTTTCAGAGGCCATTGAGGAATTACGCAATACGTCCGTTTTTTATCGCCGTTTGCTTGTGGCGGCCATCGAGGCCCAACTGAAACATGAACCGACCAAGAAAACGCGCAATCGCAAGTGTTTGTCGAGTCTCGTGCCGAGTTTTGAGCACGAGCCGCCAGTCTGGGAATTGCGGGTGCAGGATTGGCGGGTATTTTACGACGTGGATGAAGACCAACGAATCGTAAGCATCCGTGCCGTTCGGGAGAAACCGAAGGGGAAACTGACAGGAGAAATCGTATGAAAGCCATCCCATTGCGATCAATGAAACAAGAGTTAAGTCGGTACGTGGATAAGGCACAAAAGGATTATATCGTCATTACGCGCTATGGGCGCCCGGCAGCCGTCGTCTGGGGCGTGGAGGGACATGACTTCGAGGACATCTTCTACATGACCAACCGGGCGTTCTGGGCCACCATCCGCCGACGGCGCACTCAGCCCGCCGTCCCCTTTGCCAAGGCCAAGCGAAGGCTGATGGTATAAGTCAGAGGGAAGCCTGCCAATTAGCTAGCCCTTCTTATAAATCGGGCCCGTGCGGGCCGGTAAGTACCAAGGAGATAAGGTGAAGCCAGTCGCCGCGTTCTTGAAAGATGCGGTATCCCGCTGGGCTAGGACCAAGGTTGCGATCCCGGGAAAGCGAAAATATCTCCACGACCGGATTGGCCGTGCTAGAAACATAATAGTCATATTTGCCGTCCTTATTTTCATCCACCCCAAATCCCGCCCGCCGTTCTATAGAAAAAACCACCGACTCCTGGCTTTCCCAAAGCATCCCTTGCTCAACCGTACCTAAGGGATACATCATTTGAACGTGCTCTAACGTAAGTTCCATATACCCCTCCCGTTTGGATAGATTATCGTCCTATATCAAAAAAAGTTGCGCGGGAAATACACTTTTTTACTGTACAGTAACTTATTGATATTGTTTATAAAAATTGCCGATGACAGTGTAAGGAGCGGGGACGTTTCCCTTCTTTCCTGCCTATTGGGCGAATCTTTTCTGGGCGGGAAACGTCCCCTTCTTTGCTGGCGCTAACGTCCCGCTCAAGAATTCGCGGCTGTATACGGCGCTTCGCGCTCGTGGTCGCGCGACTCGATCTCTTTCGTGGCGAATTGGCCGGTGCGCATCCCGTATTGCATACCACAGCATGCCGCGTTTAGAATTGATTTTACCGAGACAATCTGGGATACTGTTGTGCAATATGCGATATCGCGTGATTCTTGAACGGGATGAGGATGGCGTTTTTGTGGCGGCGTGCCCTCGCAAGGCAAGACCCGTGCCGAGGCCCTGAGCAACATCGAAGATGCCGTTCGGGGCTACATCGAAAGTCTGCGAAAGCACAACGAACCGATCCCTCCACCCATCGAAGAAACAACGGTTGACGTGGCGGTATGATCAAACTGCCCGTCGTCTCTGGAAAAGGGGTCGAAAAGGCCTTTCAAAAGATCGGCTACCTCTTCGACCATCAAACCGGCAGTCATATTATCGTGCGCCATCAACATCCACCACATCGCCGGCTAACGATTCCGAATCATAAAGAAGTTGCCAAAGGGACGCTCCGCAGCCTGATCAGGGAGAGCGGGCTTACGGTTGAAGAATTTATTGCCCTGCTGAGGTAGTGCAACACCCACCGGAGCGGGGACGTTTCCCTGGCCCCCCTCACCCTCCGCCACATTACCGGCGGACAAGTTGCCCTCTCCCCCTAAAAAGGGGAGAGGGGATCGCGTGAGCTAGGAGTTTGCGGCTGTATATGGCGCTTCGCGCTCTTGGTCGCGGGACTCGATCTCCTTGGTGGCGAATTGGCCCGTGCGCATGCCGTAAAACGACCGGATGACGAAGCCCAAGCCCACGATGAAGAGCGCCGCACCGATATATCTGGCAGCGGTCCCGGCAGTCACGGCTATCTCGACGGCCAGCAGGCCGAAGAGCGTCGTGAACTTGATGATCGGATTCAGCGCGACCGATGAGGTGTCTTTATACGGATCGCCGACGGTGTCACCCACAACCGTTGCGGAATGGAGCGGCGTCCCCTTCTCTTTCAGATCCACCTCGACGACCTTCTTGGCGTTGTCCCACGCGCCGCCGGCATTCGCCATGAAGATCGCCTGGAAGAGGCCGAAGACCGCAATGGCGATGAGATAGCTCGCAAAGAACGTCGGATCGAAGCAGGCGAATGCCAGCGTGAACGAAAAGATCACGCCGAAGATATTGACCATCCCGCTCTGCGCGTACTGCGTACAGATCTTGACGACCTCTTTGGAATCCTTCACCGAGGCCTTCGTCGTCGTCTCCAGCCGAATCGCCTTCTTGATGTACTCGACCGCTCGGTGCGCCCCGGTCGTCACCGCCTGCATCGAGGCCCCGCAGAACCAGTAGATCACCGACCCG
>JACPFG010000021.1 GCA_016183125.1 Deltaproteobacteria bacterium | reverse complement strand
AAGAGGGGACACTGCGTCCGAAACCGAAGCTCCTCTTTGACAAGGGGGAGACAATTCGGGTAACGAGCGGACCCTTTTCCACATTCACCGGCATCGTAGATGAGGTGAATGCGGAGAAGGGTAAGTTGCGGGTGATGGTCAGCATCTTCGGCCGCTCAACGCCGATAGAGCTCGACTTTATGCAGGTGGAAAAGTCATAAATTGCTGACGGAGACCGTATGGCTAAAAAAGTAACGGCGCAGATCAAGTTACAGTGTCCGGCAGGGGCGGCAAATCCCGCGCCCCCGGTGGGACCGGCGCTAGGTCAGCACGGCGTTAATATCATGGAATTCTGCAAGCAGTTCAACGCCAAGACCCAAGACAAGGCAGGTCTAATAATTCCGGTGATCGTGACCGTATATCAGGATCGGTCGTTCAGTTTTATTCTTAAGACGCCACCCGCGGCCGTGCTGTTGAAGAAGGAGGCACAGGTCGCCAAGGGTTCCGGGACTCCGAACAAGGAGAAGGTGGGAAAGGTGACGCGTGCACAGGTGGAAGGGATCGCAAAGCTCAAGCTGCCGGATCTGAATTGCACCGACCTGGCAGCGGCCATGCGCCAGGTTGAAGGGACGGCTCGGAGCATGGGAATAGAGGTCGAGGGATAGGAACCGGCTATGAACAAGCGCTATCGCGCTAATGCGCAACAGGTGGATCAGGCCAAGCGGTACGGCGTCGACGAGGCATTTGGGCTCGTAGGCAACTTCGCGGGGCCGAAATTCGATGAGACGGTGGATGTCGCCATCCGGCTTGGGGTCGATCCGAAGCAGACCGACCAGATGGTGCGCGGGGCGACAGTGCTCCCCAATGGGCTGGGCAAAAAAGTGAGTGTGATCGTTTTTGCCAAGGGGGAGAAGGCCGCAGAGGCGCAAAAGGCGGGGGCCGACATCGTGGGGGCGGAGGACCTTATCGAAAAGGTCCAGCAGGGGTGGCTAGATTTCGACAAGGCGATAGCCACGCCGTACATGATGGGGGCAGTGAGCAAGGTGGGAAAAATCCTCGGGCCGCGTGGGTTGATGCCTAACCCGAAATTGGGGACGGTGACCTTCGAGGTGACTAGGGCGGTTGCCGAGGCCAAGGCGGGCAAGGTGGAATTTAAAATAGATAAAAGCGGAATCGTGCATGTTCCGATCGGCAAAAAGTCGTTCGGGCCCGAAAAATTAAAGGAGAATTTTTTAGCGCTATATGAGGCGGTCTGGAAGGCCAAGCCGGCGTCGGCCAAGGGATCTTATGTGCGAAGCGTGGCCGTGTCGGCCACGATGAGCCCGTCCGTTCGGCTAGACGTGGCCTCCCTCCCAGTGTGACGAGGTGGGTATGAACAAGACGCAGAAGGTAGAAGAGGTTGCGCAGCTCGCTGCGCGTTTTGCAAAGGCCAAGGCGGCGATCTTCGCCGATTTCCGCGGTATGTCGGTTACGCAGATGACCGACCTGCGGACGAAAATGCGCAGGACGCAGGCGACCTTGAAAGTCGTTAAGAATCGATTGGTGAAACGGGCGCTGACAGCGGCCAAGCTCGAGGAGCTTTCGTCGTTTTTCACCGGGCCGACCGCCATGGCGGCCTCCGAGGGGGATGCCGCGGCGCTGGCTAAGGCGCTGGTAGAGTTCACCAAGGAAAACGAGAAATTACAGCTCAAGGGGGGCTACATAGAGGGCCGCGTGGTAGATTCGCGTGTCCTGCAGGCCCTGGCCAAACTCCCCTCCCGCGAGGTGCTCCTTGGACAGGTGGCTGGGGTGCTGCGGGCTACCGCGCAACAGGTAGTCAATGTCCTCTCCGCGGTGCCGGGCCAATTAGTCCGTGTGTTGAAGGCGATGGAAGGAGTAAAGAAATCTTAAGGTTTCATCAAATATAAAGGAGGCAGTTATGACGACAGCAGTTACACGGGAACAGATCGTAGAGACCCTCAAGGGGATGACCCTGATCGAGGTCTCCGAACTGGTCAAGACGCTCGAAGAGACCTTCGGCGTATCAGCGGCGGCGATGCCGGTAGCCATGGCGGGCGGGGCGGCTGCCGGGGCGGCCCCTGCAGCGGCGGAGGAGAAGACGGAGTTCACCGTCGTCTTGGCCAACGCGGGCGCTAACAAGATCGGCGTGATCAAAGAGGTCCGCGCGGTCACTAGCCTGGGCCTCAAGGAGGCCAAGGACTTGGTGGAGGGAGCGCCTAAGACCCTGAAGGAAGGGGTGACCAAGGACGAGGCCGAAAAGATCAAGAAGGCGATCGAGGCGGCCGGGGCGAAGGTTGAGATCAAATAACCGTTGAGGTGTCTCATGGCGTATACCGTACCGGTGCGGCGGATTCGGAAGAATTTTTCCCGGATCAAATCGACTATCGAGATCCCAAATCTCATCGAGTTGCAGAAACGCTCATTTGAGCAATTCCTGCAGAGGGATGTGCCGGCCGATCAACGCCAGCCGGTGGGGCTGCAAGGGGTCTTTCGCGGCGTCTTTCCTATAAAGGATTTTAATCAGACGGCGTCGCTGGAATTCGTCAGTTACGCGCTGGATGAGCCTAAATACGACGTGCAGGAGTGCCGTACGCGTGGGATGACCTTCGCGGCGCCGATGCGAGTCATAGTGAGGCTGATCGTTTGGGACGTCGATCAAGAGACGCGCGTGCAGGCCATCCGCGACATCAAGGAGCAGGAGGTATACTTCGGCGAGATTCCTTTGATGACCGAGCACGGTACATTCATCATCAACGGGACCGAGCGGGTGGTGGTGAGCCAGCTGCATCGCAGCCCCGGCATCTTCTACGAACACGACAAGGGGAAGACACACGCCTCCGGGAAGCTCCTATATTTTGCCCGAGTCATCCCGTATCGCGGGTCCTGGCTCGATTTCGAGTTCGACGCTAAAGATTTTGTGCATGTCCGTATCGACCGCCGGCGAAAGCTGCCTGTAACAGTCCTGCTCCGCGCGCTCGGCATGTCGGTCGAGGAGATCCTCAATACGTTCTATAGGACGGAGGTCGTCGGGTGTGACGGGCGGCGCATTTGGAAGGCTGTCATGCCGGAGCTGCTCGTCTTCCAAAAGGCTGCGCGCGATATCAAGGACCCACACAGCGACGAGATAATAGTGAAGAAGGGGCGAAAGTTCACGAGGTCCGCTGTGGAGTCGGCCACGGGCGAGGTCCTGTTGGGCGTAGGCGAGACGCTCACGGAAGAAAAATTCGACGCGATACGCGCCCGGAAGATCTCCGCCATTCCGCTCCTCTACATGGATGACTTGAATGTCGGTCCTTATATCCGCAATACGCTGGCGAACGATAAGGTCCAGTCCTCGGAAGAGGCAATCTTGGAGATATATAGGCGCCTACGGCCCGGAGATCCTCTCACATTGGAATCGGCCAACGCCCTCTTCGAAAACCTTTTCTTCAACCCTGAGCGCTACGATCTCTCCAAGGTCGGCCGGCTAAAGGTCAATCATAAATTCGGGTTCGATGTCCCGCTGGAAGTGGGGACCTTGCGGAAGGAAGATATCCTTGCGGTGGTCAAATATCTGGTCGGTCTGAAGGATGGGACGGGAGAGATCGACGACATCGATCACTTGGGCAACCGGCGCGTCCGTGCCGTCGGCGAGTTGTTGGAAAATCAGTTCCGTGTCGGGCTGATCAGGATGGAGCGGGCCGTGCGTGAACGGATGAGCCTGCAAGAGATCGAAACTCTGATGCCGCACGACCTGATCAATCCCAAGCCGGTCATGGCGGTCATCAAGGAATTTTTCGGCTCATCCCAGCTGTCGCAATTCATGGACCAGACCAACCCCCTCGCGGAGATTACGCACAAGCGGCGGCTCTCGGCGCTGGGACCCGGGGGGCTCACGCGGGAACGCGCCGGATTCGAGGTGCGGGATGTGCATGCGACGCATTACGGCCGCATCTGTCCTATCGAGACCCCTGAAGGACCTAATATCGGACTGATCGCATCTCTCTCAAGTTACGGTCGGGTAAATGAATTCGGGTTCATCGAAACGCCCTACCGCCAGGTGGCCAACGGCCGGGTGAGCGGCGAGGTAGTATATTGTTCCGCCCTGGAAGAGGAGCGATACCTGATAGCGCAGGCAAATGCCCCCATCAATGAGAAGGGGGAGTTCACAACCGACCTGGTGCAGTGCCGTCGGCGGGGCGAATTTATTCTGGCCCCCGCCAAAGAGGTCCAGCTTATGGACGTGTCTCCGAATCAGTTGGTGTCGGTTGCCGCGTCCCTTATCCCATTTTTGGAGCACGACGACGCCAACCGCGCGCTGATGGGGTCAAACATGCAGCGGCAAGCAGTTCCGCTTGTGCGCACCGCGGCGCCGCTGATCGGCACAGGGATCGAGGCTATAGTGGCGCGGGACTCCGGCGTGACGGTCGTCGCTAAGCGGGATGGCGTGGTCACGGAGGTCGATGCCGGTCGCATAGTGGTCCGCGCAGATCGCGCGGAGAAGAAAAAAGGGAGCTCCGACATCGATCTCTATCAGCTGATAAAATACCAGAGATCCAATCAGAACACCTGTCTCAATCAGCGACCCATAGTTCGTGTTGGCGACCGCGTTCATCGCAACGACGTGATCGCCGATGGACCGGCTACAGAAAACGGGGAGTTGGCGATGGGGCAGAATTGCGTCGTCGCGTTCATGCCGTGGGGAGGCTACAATTTCGAGGATTCCATCCTGGTGAGCGAGCGACTGGTCAAAGAGGACGTCTTTACCTCCGTACATATCGAAGAGTTCGAGTGCGTGGCCCGCGATACCAAATTGGGCAAAGAAGAGATCACGCGCGACATTCCGAACGTGGGAGAAGAGGCGCTGGCGCATCTGGATGAGACCGGAATAGTCCGCATCGGGGCGGAGGTTAACCCGGGCGATATCTTGGTCGGTAAGATCACGCCTAAGGGAGAGACGCAGCTCTCGCCGGAGGAGAAGTTGCTCCGCGCGATCTTCGGCGAGAAGGCCGGCGATGTGAAAGACACCTCCCTGCGCGTGCCGCCGGGGGTGGCTGGGATCGTAATCCACGCCCAGGTTTTCAGCCGCGAGGGGCTCGATTTCGACGAGCGGTCCAAGGAGATTCAGGACGAGGAGACACTAAAGATTCGCAAGGATCTCGATGCGGAGCTGAAGGCGCTGCGCGATTCCGTGGCCAAGAAGATCAAGGGATTGTTGGTCGGCAGGACCTCCACCTCGCGCGTGGTGGACGAAGAAGAGGAGAAGACCCTGTTGGCCAAGGGTAAGACTATCGGCGAGGAGGCATTGGACCGGATCCCATTTGCTAAATGGCGGGAAATCACTGTGAGCGGTGGCGAGGAGATCGAAGAGGAGCTCTCAGATCTCTTCGAGAGCATGGAGGAGCAGGAAGACCTCGTCAAGATGATGTACGAGCAGAAGGTGAGCAAGCTCAAGAAAGGCGATGAATTGCCTCCTGGTGTGCTCAAGATGGTGAAGGTCTATGTGGCGATCAAGCGCAAGCTCCAGGTCGGTGACAAGATGGCCGGGCGCCACGGGAATAAGGGCGTGATCTCGCGGATCCTGCCTGAAGAGGATATGCCATATCTGGCCGACGGGCGGCCTGTCGACTTTGTACTCAACCCGTTGGGCGTGCCGTCTCGTATGAACGTGGGTCAGATCCTCGAGGCGCATCTTGGATGGGCGGCGCGCGCGATTGGAGAGCAGCTACAGAATATCATCGATAAACACTATTCGCGCGAGGCCCTCGTAAAGGCGATCAAGGCGGCTTACCGATCCGCTACAATGGACGAGTGGTTGGAAAAGGCCTCGGAGAAACAGGTGCGCCAGATGGCCGAACTGTTGCGCAATGGGGTGCCGGTAACGTCGGCGGTCTTCGACGGGGCGCGCGAGGAAGAGATCAAGGGTATGCTGCGGGCTGCGCGCTTGCCGGAGGATGGGCAGACGATCCTGTTCGACGGACGCACGGGCATTCCCTTCGCACAACCGGTGACTGTAGGTTTGATGTATATGATGAAGCTGCACCACCTGGTGGAGGACAAGATCCACGCGCGGTCGATCGGCCCCTATTCGTTGGTTACCCAGCAGCCGCTCGGAGGCAAGGCGCAGTTCGGCGGCCAGAGGCTTGGCGAGATGGAGGTCTGGGCGATGGAGGCCTACGGTGCCGCCTACGGATTGCAGGAATTCCTCACGGTGAAGTCGGACGATATCGCAGGACGCACCCGAATGTACGAGGCAATCGTAAAGGGCGACCTGGCCTTCGAGCCGGGACTGCCGGAATCCTTCAAGGTATTGATAAAGGAGTTGCAGGCCTTGTGTCTGGACGCTGAACTGTTGGAGACGAAACAGACGCCGGCTTAACTTAAAGCTCGTGAGGGAGGTGCATGGTGGCGGACATCTACAGTTTTTTTGAGAAACCGAAGGATCCCTCCAGTTTCAGTGGGATCAGGGTCAAACTCGCCTCATCCGAGCTGGTGAAACAGTGGTCGCACGGGGAGGTGAAAAAGCCCGAGACGATCAACTATCGGACATTCAAGCCGGAACGCGACGGGCTCTTTTGCGCCAAGATATTCGGGCCGGTGAAAGACTACGAATGTAATTGCGGCAAGTATAAGAGGATGAAGCACCGGGGGATCGTCTGCGAAAAATGCGGCGTAGAGGTGATTCAGTCCAAGGTGCGTCGCGAGCGAATGGGGCACATCACGCTTGCCACGCCTGTGGCGCACATCTGGTTTCTCAAGAGTCTCCCGTCGCGTCTCGGGATGATGCTAGACCTTCCGTTAAAGGATCTTGAGAAGGTGCTCTATTGCGAGGCCCATATAGTTATCGATCCCGGCGCCACTGAGCTGGCCGAAGGGGAGATCTTGAGCGAGGACCGGTACCAGCGGACGCTGGAACGAGATGGATCGGTATTCAAGGTTGGGACCGGCGGCGAGGTCGTCCGCGATCTTCTTCAAAAAATAGATCTAGAAGAGCTTGGAAAACGACTGCGCAAGGAGATGCTGAAAACCACCTCCGAGGCTATGCGCAAGAAACTTGCCAAGCGCCTCAAGTTAGTTGAGAACTTCAAGGAGGCGGGAAATCGGCCGGATTGGATGATGCTCTCCATCATCCCCGTTCTGCCGCCCGATTTGCGACCGCTAGTGCCGCTGGACGGCGGCAGGTTCGCCACGTCCGATCTCAATGATCTATATAGGCGCGTGATCAATCGAAACAACCGCCTCAAGAGGTTGATGGAGCTCAACGCCCCGGAGATCATCATCCGCAACGAGAAGCGGATGTTGCAGGAGGCTGTGGATGCCCTCTTCGACAATGGCCGCCGCGGTCGGGCCTTCACCGGGCCTAACAGACGGCCGTTGCGTTCCCTTTCCGACATGTTGAAGGGAAAACAGGGCCGGTTCAGGCAAAATTTGCTCGGCAAACGGGTCGATTATTCCGGCCGATCGGTCATCGTGGTCGGGCCGGAACTTAAACTACATCAGTGCGGCCTGCCTAAGAAGATGGCGCTGGAGCTCTTCAAACCGTTCGTCTTCAATAAATTGGAACTTCGCGGTCTGGCTACGACGATTAAGAGCGCCAAGCGGGTAGTGGAGAAAGAGACCCCAGAGGTCTGGGATGCCTTGGACGAAGTGATCCGCGAGCATCCGGTAATGCTCAATCGCGCGCCGACCCTCCATCGGCTCGGCATCCAGGCATTCGAACCGATCCTGATCGAGGGGAAGGCCATCCAACTGCACCCGCTAGTATGCGTTGCCTATAACGCCGATTTCGACGGCGACCAGATGGCGGTGCATGTGCCGCTATCCGTGGAGGCACAGGTGGAGGCGCGTGTGTTGATGATGTCGACCAACAACATCCTCTCACCGGCCAACGGCAAACCTATCATCGGACCGACGCAGGACATGGTGCTCGGCATCTATTATCTGACTCGCGAGAGGGCCTTCGCCCTTGGCGAGGGGAGGATCTTCAGCTCGGTCGACGAGGTGCAGATCGCGTATGATCAGGAAGAGGTGGACCTGCAGGCCAGTGTCACTGTCCGGATGAACGGGCGGCGCGTGGAGACCACGGTCGGCCGTTGCCTGCTTTACGAGATCTGTCCGTCAACTGTCGATTTCGACGCGGTCAATCGCGTCATGGACAAGAAGGCGGTCGCCAACCTTATCGATCAGTGCTATCGACTCTGTGGCGAAAAGGAGACGGTCCTATTGGCCGACCGGGTCCGGACACTCGGATTCCATTATGCCACTGCTGCAGGCATCTCGATCTGCATCGACGATCTGCGCATCCCCAAGGATAAGACCCCGCTGCTGACCAAGGCCTATGACGAGGTCCGGGAGGTAGAGGAACAGTACGCCGAAGGATTGATCACAGCCGGTGAAAA
The DNA here is from genome assembly GCA_016183125.1 of Deltaproteobacteria bacterium. Taxonomy (GTDB): domain Bacteria; phylum UBA10199; class UBA10199; family JACPFF01; genus JACPFG01. The sequence continues at coordinate 7,638 of JACPFG010000021.1, read as the reverse complement.
GTACAATAAGGTGGTCGATATCTGGGCGGAGACGACTGAGACTATCTCCGACGCCATGATCAAGGAGATCAGGGTGGAAACGGCCCGCGGTCCTAAGGGAGAAACCAAGGAGCAGATCAGCTTTAATCCTATCTATATCATGTCCGATTCGGGGGCGCGCGGATCGGTTCAACAGATGCGGCAGCTGGCGGGTATGAGGGGGTTGATGGCCAAACCGTCAGGGGAAATTATCGAAACTCCGATTACGGCTAATTTCCGGGAAGGTCTAAACGTGTTGCAATACTTCATCTCCACACACGGCGCTCGCAAGGGCTTGGCCGATACGGCGCTCAAAACGGCCAACTCCGGTTATCTGACACGTCGGTTGGTGGACGTGGCCCAGGACATGACGGTTGCCATCGTAGACTGCGGGACGCTGGACGGCATCACGATGATGCCGCTAGTAGAGGGCGGCGAGGTCATCGAGCCGCTCGATGACCGGATATTGGGGCGAGTGACGCTAGGTGACGTGCGCGACCCGATAACCGACGAGGTCCTGGTCCCAGCGGGCGTTGAGCTAAATGAGGAATTGGTGCAGAAAGTGGTCGAGGCTGGGATCGAGAAGGTCCAGATCCGGTCGGTTTTGACATGTCAGACGAAGTACGGCGTCTGTCAGAAATGCTACGGACGGGATCTGGCGCGCGGTCATCTGGTCTCCATCGGCGAGGCCGTTGGGGTGATTGCGGCGCAATCTATCGGCGAACCCGGCACTCAGCTGACTATGCGCACGTTCCATATCGGCGGCACTGCCAGCCGACGTGTGGAGCAGTCGACCCTAGAGGTACGGCATGCGGGAAGCATGCGGTATATCAATCTCCACACCGTGACGAATAAAGAGAAAAAGAATGTAGTGATGAATCGGAATGGGGAGATCGCCGTCATCGACGAAACCGGTCGTGAAAGGGAGCGATATCGCCTGATCTACGGCGCGACGGTGATGGTGCCGGATGGGACGCCGGTGCGAGCCGGGATGTTGGTGGCCGAGTGGGATCCGTACACCGTGCCGATCCTGACGGAGGTCTCAGGGATCGCGAAATTCGGGGACCTGATCGAGGGCCTTACCATGCAGGAACAGGTGGACGAGGTGACGGGACTCGCCCGAATAAAGATCCAAATATGCGGCCTCAGATCACGATCAAGGATACGGAAGGGCGCACGCTAAAGCTCCCCACCTCGAAGACGGAGGCGCGCTATCTCTTGCCGGTTGCCGCTCACCTGTCGGTGGCGGAAGGGGACATGATCCAGGCGGGCGACGTGATAGCCAAAATGCCGCGCGAAACTACGAAGACCAAGGACATCACCGGCGGTCTGCCGCGGGTAGCGGAGCTCTTCGAAGCGCGCAAACCGAAGGAATATGCGATTATCTCCGAAATCGACGGGGTGGTATCGTTCGGGAAGGACGTTAAGGGGAAGAGAAAAGTTCTCGTTACGCCGGAAGTCGGCGAGCCGGTCGAATATCTCATTCCTAAGGGGAAGCACGTCACGGTGCATGAGGGAGATCGCGTGCGGGTCGGCGAGGCGTTGATGGATGGGTCAAGCAACCCTCACGATATCTTGCGGGTGCTGGGGGCAAAGGAGTTGGCCAAGTATCTGGTCGACGAGGTCCAAGAGGTCTATCGGTTGCAAGGTGTGAAGATCAACGATAAGCATATCGAAGTCATTGTCCGCCAGATGTTGCGCAAGGTGCGGGTCACCGATCCTGGCGACACCCTGTTCCTGGATGACGAGCAGGTGGAAAAGTCGATTTTCGAGGAGGCCAACGAAAAGATAAAGAAAAAGGGTGGCAAACCGGCGGTAGCGGAACCATTACTGCTCGGTATTACAAAGGCATCGCTCACCACGGAGAGCTTCGTGTCGGCTGCTTCGTTCCAAGAAACGACTCGCGTGCTGACGGAGGCTGCAAGCTCCGGGCGGATCGACCACCTTAGGGGCCTCAAAGAGAATGTGATAATGGGCAGATTGATTCCGGCAGGGACGGGCTTGGATCGCTATCGCCGACTGCCGGTGGCAGTGGAACCGATGGCGGATACGTTGGAGGGACTGGAGCGGCATGAGATCTTTGAAGAACGCCGCGAAGTGGTGGGATAAACGGGTTGACTTATGCGTCGCCCTCTGTTAGCTCACGACGTCCTTTTGGCAAGGTGTTAGGGCCGGTTCCTAACCATCGGAAATGCATAGAGTTTTTCGCCGCGAGCGCCGGCATGTCCGTTGCGCGGACGGTGAGCTGAGGAGAGTATGCCCACGATGAACCAATTGGTCAGGCTCGGACGGCATCCGGTTCGCTATCGGAGCGCCTCGCCGGCACTCGCCGGTTGTCCGCAGCGGCGCGGTGTCTGCGTGCGCGTATATACGACTACGCCGAAGAAGCCGAACTCCGCATTGCGAAAGGTGGCTAGGGTTCGCCTGACTAACAGCTATGAAGTGACGGCTTACATCCCGGGGGAAGGGCACAACCTGCAGGAGCACTCCGTGGTCCTGATTCGCGGGGGTCGGGTAAAGGATCTCCCCGGCGTGCGGTATCATATTATTCGCGGGGCGCTCGACACGGCCGGCGTCGAGAAGCGCCGCCGAGGTCGGTCGAAATACGGGGCAAAAAAACCGAAATAGCGAGTCGATATGCCGAGAAAAAAACGAGCCTCATTGCAGCGCGCGGTGCTTCCGGACGTGAAATATCACGATCTATTGGTGGGCCGGTTTATCAACGTTGTGATGCAGAGCGGGAAGAAATCGGTAGCTGAACGGGTCGTCTATGGGGCGCTCGATCTGATAGCCGAACGGAAAAAGGACGATCCGCTCAAGTTGTTCAAGCAGGCCTTGGACAACATCAAGCCGCTCATGGAAGTGCGTTCACGACGGGTCGGAGGCGCCAACTATCAGGTTCCGGTGGAGGTGCGGTCCGAGCGGAGGATCTCCATGGGGCTTCGCTGGTTGCAGACGGCGGCGCGTGAGCGCAAGGCAAAATCTACGGCGGAGGGGATTGCAACGGAGATCTTGGAGGCATTGGAAAATCGCGGTGGGGCGGTGAAGCGGCGGGAGGAGACGCACCGCATGGCGGAGGCCAATAAGGCCTTTGCTCATTTCCGATGGTAACCATGCAAACGGCTCTGGCAGAACGGTTTACGACAATGAGCGACGCAGACAGTAAAATTTTGGAGAAGACGCGCAATATCGGAATCATGGCCCACATTGACGCGGGGAAGACTACCGTGACCGAGCGGGTCCTTTTCTACACGGGCAAGACGCACAAGATCGGCGAGGTGCACTACGGAACCGCCGTGATGGATTGGATGGAACAGGAGCAGGAGCGTGGGATCACGATCACGGCTGCTGCGACCACATGCGAGTGGGATGAACATAAGATCAATATCATCGACACGCCTGGTCACGTCGATTTCACGATCGAAGTGGAACGCAGCCTGCGGGTGCTCGATGGGGCAATAGCGGTGTTCGACGGCGGTAACGGTGTGGAACCGCAATCCGAGACCGTTTGGCGGCAGGCCAACAAGTATGGCGTGCCGCGCATCGCCTTCGTCAATAAGATGGATAAGACGGGGGCCGATTTTTTCATGTGCCTACAATCGATGAGGGAGAGGTTGCACACGGTGCCGGTTGCGTTTCAGTTGCCTATCGGGGCCGAGGATGCTTTCAGGGGAGTCGTCGATCTTGTCCAGATGAAGGCCTATCGATATGACGAGGAGAGTCTGGGGGCCGACGTGCACGAGATCGCAATGCCGGAGGAGATGAAGGAGCCGATCGCTGAGTATCGGGAGAAACTGGTGGAAGCGGTGGCCGAGATGGACGATGCCCTCCTACACAAGTACCTCGAGGGGCAAGCGCCTTCGGAGGCCGAGATATTGCGGGCTGCGCGAATGGGGACCTTGCAGATGAAGTTCACGCCTGTGTTTTGCGGGGCCGCCTTCAAGAACAAGGGAGTTCAGCAGTTATTGGATGCCGTGGTGCAGCTGTTGCCGAGCCCGCTAGATGTCCCTCCGGTTGAAGGCAAGTTGCCGGAAGAGGCCGATAAATTGGTTTTGCGGCATCCACGGTATGCAGAGCCGTTTGCAGCGCTGGCCTTTAAGATCATGTCGGATCCGTACGTCGGTCAGCTGACCTTTTTTCGTGTCTATTCAGGTGAACTGCAGGCGGGGAGTTACATCTACAATGCCACGAAGGACCGCAAGGAACGAATCGGGCGGCTCCTGCGGATGCATGCCAATAAGCGGGAAGAGGTCAAGGTGCTGGCTGCTGGCGATATAGGCGCGGCGGTCGGACTCAAATACACTACCACTGGAGACACGCTTTGCGATGAGGCTGAACCGGTCTTGCTGGAGGCGATGGAATTTCCCGATCCGGTAATCTCGGTAGCGATCGAACCTAAGACCAAGGCGGATCAAGAAAAGCTCGGATTATCGCTCCAAAAACTGGCGATCGAAGATCCTTCGTTTCGTGTTCGGACAGACACAGAGACGGGGCAAACGATCATATCGGGGATGGGCGAGCTCCATCTGGAGATCATCGTCGATCGCTTGATGCGCGAGTTCGGCGTGGCGGCCAATGTCGGCCGGCCGCAGGTGGCGTATAAAGAGACTATTACCGGGGCAAGTGAGGCAGAAGGGAAGTATATTCGCCAGACCGGAGGGCGGGGCCAATATGGCCATGTGTATGTGCGTGTTGCAACATCTGAGAGAGGCAAGGGTTTCGAATTTATTGATAAAATTGTCGGGGGGTCGATCCCAAGAGAGTTTATCCCCGCAGTTCGGAAGGGGATCGAGGAGGCCCTCGATAGCGGGGTCTTGGCGGGGTATCCGATCGTCGACTGCCAGGTCACCCTCTTCGATGGGTCGTTCCATGAGGTCGATTCCTCCGAAATGGCGTTCAAGATTGCAGGCTCCATGGCCTTTAAGGAAGGGCTTAAAAAGGCCGGGCCGGTGCTATTGGAACCGATCATGGATGTAGAGGTCGTCTCCCCCGAAGAGTTTATCGGTTCCGTAACAGGAGACTTGAACTCTCGCCGCGGGCGCATTATGCGCACGGAGGTGAGGACCGGATCTCAGGTGGTAGGGGCCAATGTCCCCCTGGCCAATATGTTCGGCTATTCGACCGATCTGCGATCTGCGACTCAAGGTCGAGCGACCTATACAATGCAATTTTCGCATTATGAGGCGGTGCCACGAAATATTGGGGAGCAGATTATTGCCAAGGCACAAGGGAAATGAAAGATACAGTATATGGACAGTGCCAAAAGGTTGCGCGCAAGGATCTGGCTTTGCCAGTCCGAGCGCGCATGATTTCGGGGGGACGGGGGCAGAGCCCCCGATGGAATACCAAGGCACAAGGGAAATGAAAGGAAATGAAGGGAAATAACGAATAACGAACTAGGAGACATTTATGAGTAAGGAGAAGTTTCAGCGTACGAAGCCACACGTGAACGTGGGGACGATAGGGCATATAGATCACGGCAAGACGACGTTGACGGCGGCGTTGACGAAGGTATTGAGCGAGCAGAAGTTGGCTAGTTACGTACCGTTTGACCAGATAGACAAGGCGCCGGAGGAGCGGGAGCGAGGGATCACGATAGCGACGGCGCACGTGGAGTACGAGAGTAAGAAGCGGCATTATGCGCATGTGGACTGTCCTGGGCACGCGGATTACGTGAAGAACATGATAACTGGGGCGGCGCAGATGGATGGGGCGATATTGGTGGTATCTGCAGTTGATGGTCCGATGCCTCAGACGCGGGAGCACATATTGTTGGCTAGGCAGGTAGGGGTTCCGTATATCGTGGTATTTTTGAACAAGTGCGACGCGGTGGAGGATGCGGAGTTGTTGGATTTGGTGGAGTTGGAGGTGCGGGAGTTGCTGACGAAGTATGGATTTCCTGGGGACAAGACGCCGGTGGTGAGGGGGAGCGCGCTTAAGGCGTTGGAGGGCGATGGGAAGTGGGCGGAGACGATAGTTCAATTGGTGAGTGCAGTAGACGAGTGGGTGCCTACGCCGGAGAGGCCGAAGGAGAAGGCGTTCATGATGGCGGTGGAGGATGTGTTTAGCATAAGCGGTCGAGGGACGGTGGTGACGGGTAGGGTGGATCGTGGAGTGGTGAAGGTAGGCGAGGAGGTGGAGATAGTTGGGTTGAAGCCTACGCAGAAGACGGTTGTTACAGGGGTGGAGATGTTTAGGAAGTTGCTGGATCAGGGGGAGGCAGGGGACAACATAGGGTTGCTTTTGCGTGGTACGAAGCGTGAGGAGGTGGAGAGGGGTCAGGTGGTGTGCAAGCCTGGGAGTATCACGCCGCACACGAAGTTTAAGGCAGAGGTGTATGTAGGCAGAGGTGTATGTATTGACGAAGGAGGAGGGGGGTAGGCACACGCCGTTTTTCAAGGGATATCGGCCGCAGTTTTATTTTCGGACGACTGATGTGACAGGGGTATGCGAGTTGCCTAGTGGTGTGGAGATGGTTATGCCGGGGGACAATGTGACGATAGTGGTTGAGTTGATCACGCCGGTGGCGATGGAGAAGGAGTTGCGGTTTGCTATCCGAGAGGGAGGCCGAACCGTAGGCGCTGGCGTGGTTACGGAAGTGGTGCAATAATGCGCGTTATCATTCAGTTGGCGTGCGGCGACTGTAAGCGGCGAAATTACGCCACGACAAAAAATAAGACGACGACGCCGGACAAATTGGCGAAGAAGAAGTTTTGCCCATTTTGCCGAAAGCATACGGTGCACAAGGAGACGAAATAGGTTGCCCGAGCATGATTGCGGGGGGCACGGGGGCAGGGCCCCCGATGCAATAGGCCAGTAGCTCAGCCCGGAAGAGCATCGGTCTCCAAAACCGAGGGTCGCGGGTTCAAATCCTGCCTGGCCTGCAGGAACGGCATCATCACGGCAGTTGATGGGATATAATTTTATGACGAACTACCAGCGCTACGTAACGATGGGGTTTCTGCTCTTGGCCGTCATTGCCTGGGTCTTCATGCAGCTTCTCGTCGATACGGTATGGGATTTGGCTAGATGGCCGGTTCTAGAGGACTTGCCGCTGTCGCCGGCGCAGCTGATCGGATTGTTGGCGGGGGGCGCGGTCTTGATCGGTTGTCGGCGTAACCAACGGGTGAATGGCTTCGCAAACGAGGCCGCAGCCGAGTTGGCAAAGGTGACGTGGGCCCCTCGCAAGGAGACCCTCCTTTCCACTGGCGTGATAGCTGTCGTCGTGGCGGTCTGTTCTCTTCTTCTGCTGGTGGTGGATACGGCGTGGGGCACTCTGGTGCGGTTATGGTATCGTTAGGCGAGGCGGTCATGGCCAAACATTGGTACGTTGTGCACACCTATTCCGGATTCGAACAGAAGGCGAAGCAGGCCCTGGAAGATCGCGTGAAGTCGGCCAGGATGGATGGGCAATTTGCGGAGATCTTGGTTCCATCGGAGAGCGTCGTTGAGGTGAAGAAGGGGGTTAAGAAGACCTCCACGCGCCGCTTTTTTCCAGGATATATCCTCGTAAAGATGGAGCTAAACGAAAAGACGTGGCATCTGGTGAAGGGGACGCCGAAGATAACCGGTTTTGTGGGTGGGACGATGTCCCCCCCGATCGTGCCGGAGGCGGAGGTA
>JACPFG010000114.1 GCA_016183125.1 Deltaproteobacteria bacterium | reverse complement strand
TCCCGTATGCCCCACCATATCGGCATTGGCGAAGTTTAGGATCACCGCATCGTAACCGTCGCTATTGATCCGCCGGACGACCTCCGCGGTCACCTCCCGCGCGCTCATCTCCGGCTTGCAATCGTACGTAGGGACATCGCGCGGCGATGGGATCAAACAGCGGTCCTCTCCAGGATAGAGCCGCTCCTCTCCGCCGTTAAAGAAGAAGGTGACATGGGCGTATTTCTCCGTCTCGGCGATTCGCAACTGTTTCCGGCCGGCCTGACTCACCACTTCGCCGAACACATGTTGCAGTCCTTCGCCGGGGAAGGCCACAGGAAACGGGAAGGTCTGATCGTACTCCGTGAAACAGGTATATGTGGCCAATTTCGGAACACCCTGACGCTGGAACTCGGCAAAATCGGGAAATGCTATCGCGCGGGAGATCTGTCGGGCCCGGTCACCGCGGAAATTGAAAAAGATCACGCCATCACCGTCGCGCATCTGGGCCACGGCCCGTCCATCTCGCGCGATCACTGTCGGCAGGACAAATTCATCGGTCACGCCGGCGCCGTAAGAGGCCTCCAGCGCGGCTAGAGGATCTGATGCCTGAGGTCCCTCGCCCTCGACGATCGCCATGTACGCCAACCTAGTCCGTTCCCACCGCTTATCCCGATCCATTGCATAGTATCGGCCGCATAACGTTGCGATCGCGGCATTGCCGAGAGCGTTGCACTTGGTCTGTAACCGGCGCAGATACCTTATCCCTCCGGTAGGCGCGGTGTCACGCCCATCTAGAAAGGGATGCACCGCCACGCGCTGCACGCCTGCCGCCTTTGTCAGTTCCAGCAGCGCCTCTAAGTGATCTATGTGGCTGTGCACACCACCGTCGGAGAGTAGCCCCATGCAGTGGAGTGCGCCGCCAGAACAGCGCACGGACTCGCAGGCCGCACGCAAGACCGGGTTAGCCTTAAACTCCCCTTTGCGGACCGCCTCGCTGATCAGCGTCAGATCCTGGAAGACCACGCGGCCGGCCCCGATGTTGAGATGCCCGACCTCGGAATTTCCCATAACACCGTCAGGCAATCCCACGGCAAGACCGGAGGTTGTCAACAATGTGCGCGGGTATGCATCCCAGAGGCGATCGAATACAGGGGTCGCTGCCTGAGCCACGGCGTTTCCGTCGCGCGCCGTCCGATGGCCCCAACCGTCGAGCACGATTAAGACGACCGGTCTCACGCAGCCACCGCTATCTTTGGGGCGTCTCCCCAGAGCTTTTCGATCTGGTAGAACTCGCGTGCAGCGGGGTAAAAGACATGGGCCACGACATCGCCGTAGTCGAGAAGGATCCAATGTGCCTGGTCATAGCCTTCGACACCGAGCGCCCGTACACCTAGCGCATCCATCCGTTCCCGTACGGCATCGGCTATCGCTTGCACCTGCCGATCCGACGTGCCGTGACAGATCACGAAAAAATCGCTGAAGCTGGCCAGCCGTCGAAGATCGAGAATCGTTACCCCCTCTGCCTTGATGGCGGCGGCTGCTTGCGCAATCTTTTGGGCACGGGTCTTGGCGGTGAGTGGTCGCGGCATCAGTAATTGGTCTGCATCAAATCAAATGGTAATCGTGCTGTCAAGACAGATGCTTCCAGACCGCCTCCAGCAATGGCGACAACCCACCATGCGTGGCCGCGGAGATCGGAAACACCTCCCGGCCTTCGGCCCTGAAAGCCGCGGCACAGGCGTGGACGGCCTCGGCCGCTTCAGGCAGGTCCTGCTTGGTCAGCACCACTAACTCCGCGCGGTTAAGCAGTGCGGAATCGAAGGCGCCCAGTTCATCGCGCACGGCGCGGTAGGCGGCTAACGGATCTGGCTGTGACGGGTCGGCCGCGTCGATCAAGTGGAGCAGGACACGCGTCCGTTCGATGTGGCGCAGAAATTGGATGCCTAGCCCGGCGCCCAAGTGAGCCCCCGCAATCAATCCGGGGATATCGGCCACCGTAAAGGTCCGCTCCGTCCCGAGTCGCACCACTCCCAAATTAGGGACGGTCGTGGTGAAGGGATAGTCGGCGATCTTCGGACGGGCCTTAGAGATCGCCGCTAGAAGCGTCGATTTGCCCGCATTTGGCAGACCGATCAAACCGACATCGGCCAGCAATTTTAGCTCCAGACGGCAGCGCCGATGTTCGCCGGCGCCGCCAGGCTCCGACTCCTCGGGGGCCTGATGCGTAGAGGTAACAAAGTGCATATTGCCCCGTCCCCCGCGACCGCCGCGGGCAACGATCGCCTGCTGACCATGGCGCGTTAGGTCGGCCAACAGCCCTCCCGTGACGGCATCGCGGACCAGTGTGCCTACCGGCAAAAGGATCAGCACCTCCTCGCCTGCGGCCCCATATTGCTGCTTGCCGCGTCCATGCTCCCCTCTTCCGGCCCGAAAATGGTGCCGATACTGGACATCCATCAAGGTGTGCAGCCCCTCGTCGGCCCGCGCGATGACATGCCCGCCGCGTCCGCCGTCGCCTCCATCCGGCCCGCCGCGAGGGATAAATTTCTCCCGGCGGAAACTCTTGCAGCCATTACCGCCGTTGCCCGCCCATACTTCGATGTCGGCCTCATCCAGAAACTTCATAAACAAAAAAGCCCTCTTTCGAGGGCATCTCCTTCCGCATACGCTGCGCCGATGATGTTATCCAACCGTTTTAACGGCAACCCACTTCCGATTAGCCCGCTCGTAATAGTCTACCTGCCCGCCGATCTTGGCGAATAGTGTCCAGTCCCTTCCGACGCCTACATTGGCGCCCGGATGGATCCGCGTGCCGCACTGCCGTACGAGCACCTCGCCGCCCCGAACCGTCTGGCCGGCATAGCGCTTGATCCCGCGCCGCTGTCCCTGACTGTCCCGCCCGTTGCGCGATGAACCGCCCGCTTTTTTGTGCGCCATATCAACTCCAGAGTAGAGGGCCTAGGCCTGGATCTTGGTGATTCGCACCTCTGTAAACAATTGCCGATGCCCACGCCGCTTCTGATAACCCTTGCGTCGTTTCTTCTTAAAGACCAGGACCTTACCGGCCTTTCCCTGGGCAACGATCTCGCCGGTCACGCTTACCCCTTCTACCCGCGGACGGCCGATCCGAGGGGTGTCATCCCCTCCCACGAATAGGACCTGGTCGAAGGCGATCTCCGACCCCGGATCGCCTGGAAGCCGCTCTACGCGGAGCAAGGCCCCTTCAGCGACCCGGTATTGCTTTCCCCCTGTGGCGATAACGGCGTACATAGTTCCTCAAGTCCGGGGCGGACCTATCCCGGCTCCACCGGAATGTCAAGAGAACAGCCCTGGGAGCGAGGGCCTACTCAATTCATCGCCGCCTTGATTTTGGCGAGACCATTCCGAATCCCATCATCTTTCTTCATAGATGCGGGCATGAGTTGAAACATGGTTTTAAAAAAATCCCCGGTGGATTTTGAAGGTTTCTGCAAAAATGTAAGTCCATCGGCAATGGTAGTAAATCGGGCGATGGCCTCCGCGCGGTCTCCCGCCGCCCACAGGCTGTACGACAGAAGAAAAATCGCCTCGACCTTGGCAATATCGCCTCCTCCCGTCTCCTGTGCAAACATCTCGACCATTTTTTTTGCATCGGTCGTTCTATTCCAACGATCACTGGATTTACTCGAGAGCTTGGGGAATAAAACGTTGGCCCCCTGCGGTGAAAGCTTCAGGAATTTGGCGAGTGGTTCAAGGGCCTTTTCCAGTTTCCCTGTTTGAACAAGGGCAAGTCCTAAATTGCCATACGCCCCTGCGAATCGGGGATCGATCTCGATGGCCCGTATGTAATCTGCAATGGCCTTGTCGTATTCCCCTTTTTTAGTCCAGGCAACACCACGATTGTTATAAGCCTCTGCCAATAGGGGCTCGATCTCTAGGGCCCTTGTATAATCCGTAATGGCCTTGTCGTCTTCCCCTTTTTCAGCCCAGGCATAACCACGATTGTTAAAAGCCTCTGCCAATAGGGGATCAATCTCTATGGCCCTTGTACAATACGCAATGGCCTTGTCGTATTCCCCTTTGTCATTAGAGGCACCACCACGATTGGCATAATCAAGACTTAAATATTTGCGTAAGCTGAGCGGGAAGTATTCGGTATACGCCGGGTTTGAATTCCAAAGGGAAGGATCTAAAAGGCGAAGCCGACCGAGCATCTCAAGACCAATACAGAGATGTAGGATTCCAGCAGACCAATATTTCACGGACTTTGCAATGTCAGGGTCCCCCGATGTTAATAACCCCTTGCGCCGGACAAGCACAAATTGGGGGTTTAAGCCCGCCATGTGCAGGAGGGCAAAGAGGATCTTTGACCGTTCGGTGCTTTTCCCATTTCCAGTCTTTAACGCCTCCAAGGCGGTATATTCCTCCGAAACATTTTCTTCTACCCTAAATCCCCCTTTGATTTTTATATGATAGCCAAATGCCCCAAGGCCAAGTTTGGTGAGCTCGCGCATCCCGAACGCCTTTTTTACCAACATGGGAAGGGTTGCATATGCCGGAGAGGAAGGAAGCCTCCGGAGTGTTTCCTCATCAGGGAGGGCGGCGAGATAGTAGAGCCCCACCGCCATTCTTTCTTTATACCCTTCCGTCCCTTCCTGGATGCCTTGTTTCTTCAGGATTCCTTTCAGCTGATCGATGGCGGCCTGAGCGCGATTTCGGACTTTGGCATCAAACCCGGTCGCCGGATCTAAATCGTCCAGCACCCAGGGGAGGGGGCGCTGCAGCGCCCCTTCGATAAGGGTGCGGTATTTGTCGTAGTCGTTCAGGGCGTATTCGAACACTTCGTTTGCGGTGACCCGGCCATCGTGGGCCCCCACCAGGCAGGTGGACGCCCCCTTGGGGCAGGCCGAGCCAGTGTAATTGATTACCCCCTCCCCGACATCCAGATCACTT
>JACPFG010000117.1 GCA_016183125.1 Deltaproteobacteria bacterium | reverse complement strand
GATAGCATGACCACCCTCTCCCCAACCCTCTCCCCTCAAGGGAGAGGGAGAGTCGTGCGCAAGTATTTATGTCGCTGTGTATCCACTTGATGCGTGGGGCACAGAGGTAACGGTGCTCACGTGCTTTCGGAAAGCGGCGAGGGCGGGGCGGGGGATGAGGGATATGCGGAGTCCGCCAACGCTTTGTGGCGGACGCGGCTGAGACCGACGAGGCCCGCCTGCGTGGCCGAAGCCACTTCGGCGTGGCGAAGGCCCGTAAGCCGAGGAGACGGCGGCCCGAATCCACCGACCCCGGCCGAGGCCGCATCCGGTGAATGTCGCACAAGGGCTGTTCTGTAATATTAAGAAATTACACAGACCTCGGCGCACGACCTGTCGGATGGGAACCTCCATTGACAGGTGGCGCCGTAGGCCTTATACGGCTTCTCAATGGCGGGGCCGGTCCCAGATCTAATTGCGTCCGACATTGCCCTCCTTCGGGGCCATCAGGTCACGTTCGGGGCGGCGCTGGGGGACGAGGGAGATCCCTTTCCGGCGACCTTTGTAGTCCCGTGTCGCGGCGGGGATTCGGTGGATGACCGATGTCCGCCTTTTTTTCCCAGACTTGGAATGGTAAGTAAGGATGACCCGATCGTGGCCGCAGCCGCCAGGTTTGCCGTGTTGGTGGCCGCGGAGTTGAACTCATCCTCTCCTTGGTGGATATGGACAAGGGAAGTAAGAGGCCGAGATGGGGATAGGGCTGGTCGGGTATATACGCGGTATCTTAACTTAAAAGGTCTGACCATCTTAGTCGACGGGACCGATGTGGATGGAGATGGGCTTGTCGAGACGATGGTAATCTTGGCAAATTATGGAGCGGCCAACGTCTTTCAACTTGTTTATGGCGAGGCCCACCCGGCCCTCTCCTCTACCTTTAATCCTCGTTTATCGGTTCGCCGTTATCTCCCATGACCGGCACACTCTATGTTGTTGCCACGCCGATCGGTAACTTGGAAGACATCACTCTCCGCGCGCTTAGGATATTGAAGGAGGCGGACCTGATCGCCGCGGAGGACACGCGGCGTACGCGCAAGCTCTGTGCCCACTACGACATCCACACTCAGCTTATAAGCTACGCCCTTCACAATGAGGCGAGTCGTACCGACGAACTAATAGCGGCCGTGCAGCGCGGGAAAAACGTCGCCCTCGTGACCGATGCCGGAACACCTGGGATCGCCGATCCCGGCTATTTGGTGGTCAGGGCTGCGCGGGAGGCGGGATTGCCTGTGGTGCCTGTGCCTGGGGCGTGCGCGTTTATCGCCGCACTCTCTGCGGCGGGGATCCCCAGCACGCGGTTTTCCTTTGTCGGTTTTCTGCCGGAGAAGTCCGGTCGGCGTCGCGCGCTGATGGAGTCGCTAGCGCAGTTGCAGCAGACACAGATTTTTTATGTTGCCAAATGGGATCTCTCGCGGATCCTTAAGGAGATGGTCGCTATTTTCGGCGTCCGCGACGCGATGATTACTCGCGAACTGACTAAGGTTCACGAGGAATTTCGCGCAGGCACGCTCGAACAACTGGCCGGATGGGCAGAACGCGAATCGCCGCAGGGAGAGTTTACCCTGATCGTTGCTCCGTCATAGCCTTGCCCATTACTTCATCTCTTCGAATTCGGCGTCGACCACCCGCTCATCCTTCGGCGGCGACTTCTCCTCGCCGTTGCCCTGTCCCGATTCACCGGCTGCCCCCTTGCCTCCCGGTTGTGCCCCCGCGGTCTGCGCGCTGGCCTTATACATAACTTCGGCCATCTTGTGGGAGGCCCTGGTGAGCTGCTCCATGGCGGACTGGATCTTGCCGGGTTCCTTTGCCTCCAGGGCCTTCTTGCAATTGGCCAGAGCCTCCTCGACCTGTTTGACTTCGTCGGCGGGGAGTTTGGTCCTATGTTCCGCCAGCGTCTTCTCTGTCGCGTAGACGAGCGAATCGCACTGGTTGCGCAACTCGATCTCCTCGCGGCGTTTCTTGTCCTCCGATTCGTGCGACTTTGCGTCTTTAACGAGTTTCTCCACCTCGTCTTTCGCAAGCCCGCTTCCGGCCGTTATCGCGATTTTCTGCTCCTTGTTCGTGGCCATGTCCTTAGCGCCCACATGCATGATGCCGTTGGCGTCCATATCGAAGGAGACCTCCACCTGCGGGATACCGCGCGGAGCGGCAGGGATCCCCTCGAGTATAAAGCGGCCCAGTGTCCGATTGTCCGCCGCCATCTCCCGTTCGCCCTGGAGGACGTGAATCTCAACGCTTGTCTGGTTGTCCGCAGCCGTGGAGAAGGTCTGGCTTTTGCGCGTCGGGATGGTGGTATTCCGGTCGATCAGCTTGGTCATTACGCCCCCAAGGGTTTCGATCCCCAGCGAGAGCGGCGTTACGTCGAGCAGCAGGACATCCCGCACCTCGCCTGCGAGCACTCCCGCCTGCACCGCCGCGCCGGCTGCAACGACCTCGTCGGGGTTCACCCCCTTATGCGGCTCGCGGCCGAAGAAGTTGCGCACCATCTCCTGAACCTTCGGTATGCGCGTCGACCCGCCGACCAGGACTACCTCGTTTATGTCGCTCGGTTGTTTGGCGGCGTCGCTTAGGCACCGCTTGCACGGCTCAAGTGTACGGTCTAAGATGTCGCCGACAAGGGACTCGAACTTGGCCCGTGTCAGCTTCATCACCAGGTGCTTGGGCCCTGTCTGATCGGCGGTGATGAAGGGGAGATTGATCTCCGTCTCCATCATCGAAGAGAGCTCGCACTTGGCCTTTTCGGCAGCCTCCTTGAGGCGCTGCAGGGAGCGGCTGTCCTTAGAAAGATCCAGTCCCTGTTCCTTTTTAAATTCCGCCACGATGTAATCGATGAGTCGCTGATCGATGTTGTCCCCACCCAGATGAGTATCTCCGTTGGTCGCCAGCACCTCCACCACGTTTTCGCCCACCTCCAGCACGGAGATGTCGAACGTGCCGCCGCCGAAGTCGAAGACCACTATAGTCTGGTCTTTCTTTTTATCCATGCCGTAAGCAAGCGCCGCAGCGGTCGGCTCGTTGATTATCCTCTTGACCTCTAGGCCCGCAATCTTTCCCGCATCCTTGGTGGCCTGGCGCTGGCTGTCGTTGAAGTACGCCGGCACCGTGATGACCGCTTCGGTCACCTTCTCGCCTAAGTAGTCCTCAGCTGCCTTCTTTAGCTTACGAAGGATATGGGCCGAGACCTCCGGTGGCGAATGATGTTTGCCGTCGATATCTACGGCAGCATCGCCGTTGCCGGTCTCGACTACCTTGTACGGAACCATCTGGATCTCTTCCGGCACCTCCGAGCGCCGCCGGCCCATGAATCGCTTGATCGAATAGATGGTATGCTCCGGGTTGATAATCGCCTGCCTTTTGGCGATCTGCCCGGCTAAGATCTCTCCATCTTTGGTATACGCAACGACCGAGGGGGTTAGCCGCCCTCCCTCCTCGTTCTGAATGATCTTAGGCTGGCCTCCCTCCATCACCGCCACGACCGAATTCGTCGTCCCAAGATCTATTCCTATTGTTTTTCCCATATTTAGCTCCTTTTTTTCGGATTAGAAAATGCTCCCCCTATATCGACAGAGCGCAGGCCCCATATGGTTCTTGACAAGGGAATGTCAAGGCCGAAGAGGAGAAAATGGCAAATCATTTTGCGGGGATTTATTGACTTCGGCCAGCAACTGTTTCAGTTATTAAAAGCGATCTACAACCGATGAGCAGACTATGACAAAGCGTGACTACTATGAAGTCCTCGGGGTAACGCGGGACGCCGACCCTGCCCAGATCAAAAAGGCATATCGGCAAGCCGCGCTCAAGTTCCATCCCGATCGGAATCCCGGAAACAAGGAGGCGGAGGAACGTTTCAAGGAGGCCTCGGAGGCCTATGAGGTCTTAAGCGATGCCCAGAAGCGCCAGGTGTACGATTCGTACGGACATCGTGGGCTGGAGGGGAGCGGCTTCCAGGGCTTCCGAGACGTGGAGGACATCTTCGGTTCGTTTGGCGATATCTTCGAGGATCTCTTCGGATTAGGTTTCGGAGGCGGGCGTGGAGCGCGCGCGAGGGGGCATCGTGCGCGCGCGGGGGCCGACGTGCGCGCAGGGGTCTCGATAGCATTTTCCGAGGCGGCTACCGGTGTGGAAAAAGAGGTCTCCGTGCGCAAGGAGGAGCTCTGCGATGCCTGCCGGGGCGATGGGGCGGCTCCCGGCTCCGGGCGGGAGAAGTGTCGGACATGCGGGGGGGTGGGGCAGGTCACAACGCGACAGGGATTCTTCATGATGCAGACGACCTGCCCGCGCTGTCAGGGAGAGGGGGCAACGATCGCCCGTCCCTGTCCTGAGTGTCGAGGGCGCGGCAGGATGATCAAGAATAGACGGTTAAACGTCAAGGTGCCGGCGGGGATCGAAGATGGGACGCATCTGATCCTGCGGGGGGAAGGCGCTGCAGGGTCGGCAGGCGGGCCGGCTGGAGATCTATATGTGGAGATACACATTGAGCCGCATCCCCAGTTTCGGCGCGAGGGGGACGATACTATAGCTTCACTGGAGCTCACGATGGCACAGGCGGCCCTCGGAACGACATTGACTGTGCCGACATTGTATGGGAATCAGACCGTAACGATCCCGTCCGGCATGGAGACGGGGGAGCGGGTGCGGCTGAAAGGGATGGGGATGCCCCACATTCGGACGCAGCGGAGGGGGGACCATTACCTGGAGGTCCGTGTCCGGACCCCTAAAAAATTGTCGAAGCGGCAACGCGAGTTGATGGAGGCCTTTGCCAAAGAATCTTAATGGATGCTCAGCTGACATTTTTTTCGCCGATCGACGGGGTTCGCCTCTACTACGAGTGGTGGATGCCCCCTTCGCCCAAGGCAATCCTAGTGGTGGTTCACGGGGTGGGCGAGCATAGCGGTCGCTATGGGCCGCTGCTCCGTTACTTCGGCGAGCGCGGTTTCGGGTTGGCAATATACGATCAACGCGGACACGGGCATTCGAGCGGCCGCAGGGGACATGTGGAACATTTTCAGGACCTGCTTGGCGATCTTGCCCACTTTGTGCAGATGTTGCGGGAGCGGTATCCGGCCGTGCCGCTCTTTCTGGTAGGCCACAGTTTGGGGGGCCAGGTCGTACTCAACTTTGTGGTTCGCTATGCCAAGGGACTGCGCGGGATTGTGTGCAGCTCCCCTTCGGTCCAACTGGCGGTGCCGGTTCGCTCGTGGAAGCAGCGGCTGATTCAGACCATGTACAGGTGGGTGCCGACGGCGCGGGTGGGACAACAGATACGTGCGGAGGATCTCTCCCACGATCCGGAAGTCGTCCGTCGAGATCCTGCGCAACATGGAGTTGGTAATGGCAATGGCCTCGCGGATCCATCTGCCGACGTTTTTCCAGGTGGCGGGGGCGGATTGCCTGTGTGATCAGGAAGGGGCGCGGCGATTTTTTCGGCGGATCCCGGTGGCGCGCAAGCAGCTCAAGATCTACGATGGGTTCTCCCACGAGATCTACAACGAGGTAGAGCGTGAAACGGTCTTTGCCGATATGGAAAGGTGGATCACGGAGATGCTCCAAGATGAGCGGATTGTTGCCCATCCGGTAGAGGCGCGTCGGCCGCTGGCAGTCGGTCCGTCCGCCGTTGCGGCCGGCACCGTGGAGATTGGGTCGCTATGAAGGCGCTATTTGGCATTTGCTGTTGTCTCAGTTTGCTGGCCGGCGGATGTTCTACCGGATCGACTACCTATGGGCGCACTTTGCGGCAGTGGACACGGCATCAGAAACTTTACGATTTCAATACGCTCAGTGCCGAATTGATCTGGCATGCCACGCTTCTGACCGTCCCTCTTCACGAGGCGAGGGTGGCGCGCGAGTCGGCCATGCGCGGATGGTCGGCGGAAGAGGTTGATCGCGCGCTCCCATGGGCCTGGTCGGCCCCCGGGACGGCCTTTATGGTAGGATTCTATGCCCCGAAAGAGGTGCAATCGCTCTCGCTTACCGAAGATTATTTTTGGCATCTGACGCTCCTGCTCCCCACAGGGGAGGAGGTTCGTCCCTTAAGCATCGAAGAGGTGCCGGCAAGTCCGCTCGAACGCAAGCTCTTTCCATATCTTCATCGCTGGAGCCGAGCTTATTTCATCCGCTTCGCCCCCGCGCTCCCGTCGGGGAGGATTGCGCTGCGCCTGCGCGGACTTTCTGCCAACTCCACGTTGCAGTGGGATATAGAGTAGTAACCGAGGTTACGAGGTTACATAGAGTAAATCGCGCCTCAGGCGCGGAATGTACGTTCTACGATCGTGTCGCGGGCAAACTCCGCATCTTCACCGGGATAGTCGAGCATATAGTGAAGCCCGCGGCTCTCCTTGCGCGCTTGGGCGCAGCGGATGATCAGCTCCGCGACAAGGGCCAGGTTGCGCAACTCGATCAGGTCACCCGTGACGGTAAAGTTCCAGTAATAGTCACGGATCTCCTCTTGCAGATGCGTTACGCGTGCCAGCGCGCGGGCCAACCGTTTGTCGGTCCGGACGATCCCGACGTAATTCCACATGGTGCGGCGGACCTCGTCCCAGTTGTGGGTGATCACCACCGATTCGTCCGAATCGCTCGTGCCGACGGTGTCCCAGGCCGGCACGGTGTCGCGGCTTGTCGCATCTCCCCGCGCCATGCGCTCCTGCACGGCCGCCCCGGCGGCACGGATCCCCATCACGGTCGCCTCAAGCAGGGCGTTGGAGGCGAGGCGATTAGCGCCGTGCAGCCCCGTGTGAGCGACCTCGCCGCAAGCAAATAGGCGCGGCAGCGTGGTCCGGCCCTCCGTGTCGGTCATCACGCCGCCGCATTGGTAGTGGGCGGCCGGCACGACTGGGATCGGTTGGCGCGTGATGTCGATGCCGTACTGCAAACAGGTCGCATGGATGGTCGGAAATCGTTCGGTAACGAATGCGGCGGGCTTGTGGGAGATGTCTAGGAGGACATATTCGTGCCCGCGGTGTTTTAGCTCCGCGTCGATGGCGCGTGCCACGATATCCCGCGTTGCAAGCTCCCCCCTGGGATCGTACCGGTCCATGAAACGTTCGCCGGTTATGAGCCGCAGCATGCCCCCCTCCCCACGGAGCGCCTCGGAGATGAGAAATGCCTTGGCCTGGGGGTGAAAAAGACAGGTCGGGTGAAATTGGACGAACTCGAGGTTGGCTATCCGCGCCCCCGCCCGGTAAGCCATGGCGATCCCGTCGCCACTGGCGATATCCGGATTGGTCGTGTATAGATAGACCTTGCCGGCGCCGCCTGTGGCCAAACAGGTCACGTCGGCGCCGATCGTTACAACCTTGCCTGTGCGACTATCAAGGACATAAGCGCCGAGGACCTCCGGCGCGGAAGGCCTTCCTGTGCGTGTGGAGATAAGATCGACGGCTACATGGCCGTCAAGGATAGTGATGTTGGGATGGGCGCTTGCTGTGGCCAACATCGCCGCCTCGATCGAGCGGCCCGTGGCGTCCTTGGCATGAGCGATTCGCCGGGCAGAGTGTCCGCCCTCTTTGGTCAGATCGAGAGCTATTCCGTCGGCGGCCGCAGCGAATCCGATGCCCCACTGTTGTAACTGGCGGATCGCTACCGGCCCCTCGCGGCAGATCATTCGCACTACATCTTCGTGACAGAGCCCGCTGCCGGCGCGCAGCGTATCTTTAACGTGGGCCTCCACCGTGTCTAACGGGTCACAGGCCGCCGCAATTCCGCCTTGAGCGCGACTCGTATTGGTCTCATCCGGTGCGCGCTTGGCGATCACGCAGACCCGGCCGTACGGCGCGAAGGTCAGCGCAAAGGAGAGCCCCGCCAGCCCCGTGCCGATCACGAGCGCGTCGGTCTTTTCTCTATCCGGCATCCATTTGCCCCTAACACGGTTTGACTTTTGCCGTCCACTTTCTTACGATACGCGCACATGCTGCGGACCGACCTCTTCAATCTCCCGAACTACGTCTCCGGTCTGCGTATCGCGTTGGCCCCTGTAGTAATCGGTCTGATGCTGTCGATCCATCCGGGCGCGCACGAGGGTTGGAACCGCACCGCAAGCATCCTGGCAACGATCTTCTACGTTATCGCCTCTCTGTCGGACATAATCGACGGTATCTTGGCCCGCCGGGCGCGGCTCTCCTCGGTGATGGGCAAGCTTCTCGATCCGCTGGCGGATAAATTCCTCAACCTCTCCGTTCTGGTAATGCTGGTTCCGCTTCATCGGATGACCGCCTGGCTGGCGGTCCTGATTATAGCTCGCGAGATGGGGGTGACGACACTGCGCGGAATAGCCGGCAGCGAAGGGATCGTGATCGCCGCGGGCAAATGGGGCAAGATGAAGAACGCGTTCGGCAGTGTCGGCACGGCCATGCTGCTGGTCTATTACCCTTTCTTCGGTATAGACTGGTTCATGATCGGATGGGTCCTGTTTCTGATCTCCGCGGTCCTCTCCTTGGGTTCCGGGATGCAATACACCGTCGGCTTCTTTCGGGGCCTCGAACGAAAGCGCGCATAACATAAGCTCTTTTCTCGATTGACAGCAGTACGGTCAGTATGATATGGCTACCCATATGAAGACAACCATTGATATTGCTGATCAACTCTTTTCGCAGGCGCGGCGGCTGGCGGACCAGCGAGGCACGACGCTCAAAGAGCTCGTTGAGACGGCCTTGCGCCTGGTGCTCAAAGGGGCGGCATCGCGCCGCCAGGCCTTTCGCTTGCAGAAACACTCCTTTTGTGGGCGCGGGGTCGTTGCCGGATTAACTGAAGGGGATTGGGTGGAGGTGCGGCGACGGGTGTACGAAGGGCGTGGCGGATGATAGCCGTAGATACGAATATTCTCGTCTACGCCCATCGGGAGGATTCCGCCTTTCATAAGGCTGCGGATGGGGTCCTGACAGAGCTTGCTGAAAGTGAACGGTTGTGGGCGATCCCATGGCCGTGCCTGCACGAGGTGCTGGCAGTTGTCACGCATCCCCGAATTTACCAGCCACCAACGCCGCTCAAGGATGCGCTCATGCAGGTGGATTGTTGGTTGGAATGTCCGCGGTTGCACCTGATCGGCGAGGTAGGGGAGTATTGGCCGATGCTGCGGAAGGTGTTGCAAACGGGCCGGATCGTGGGGCCGCAAATCCACGATGCGCGGATTGCCGCCATTTGTCTGCAACACGGTGTCAAGACCCTTTGGTCCACCGATCGCGACTACAGCCGCATTGAGGGGCTCAAGATTGTTAATCCGTTGCTTTAGCAATGCGCCATCTTGACATTGGCGATAGGTCCCCTTACAAACGAGGGAACCTTGGAAAATAGCGTTGGAAAATAGAGGGAATCCGCCTCCGGCGGCTTCGCGGGAGTAGCTCAGGGGTAGAGCGTCACCTTGCCAAGGTGAAAGTCGCGGGTTCGAATCCCGTCTCCCGCTCCACAGAGGGCTCGAACACGAGCCCCCTGTGGAGCGAATGCAAATAGAGGGAACGGTCCAGTGGACCGTTGCGTACCGTAGACGGGATTCGAAGCCCGGAGGCGGCGGGTACCGAGCACGCCAGCCGTCAGTGCTCGGTCGCCGCCGAGGGTGGGCTGTCCGCCGAGCGCGGGGAGCGCGAGGACAGATAGCCGAATCCCGTCTCCCGCTCAATGAAGTCGAGACATAGATAGGAGATCGAAGAAATATGTGGCCTATCTTAGGCGCATTGACCCTTGTCTTGATCGAGGCTTGCCAAAAAGATCGCGACGACGAGATTCAAGAGGTTTGCCAGGGTTGGAACAAGCCAGATAATCGGAATACAGAAGAATACCTCGCCAAGGCAGGGGTCCCGTTTGACCAGTACGAATATGTCTCAAATGGGGGCTACCCTCCGATGACTGTTTTTGTGGAGCAGGGGCTCAAGAAATGGAATGGAGACCCCCTCAATCCGGAAGAGCAAGAGTACCTAAGCCGCTATGTGGCTGAACAGAAAAGGTTGTGCGGCGATCAAATAAGGACCCGGTACGGCCTGCCGATTCCTCCTCCTTTGAAGCAGTACAATATTTTTGTCACGCGTGATCAGAGTCCGCTTCTCCAGGCGGAAGAAAGCCCTGTTGTTGTCGGCGGTGTCACCGAATGGACAGGGGAAACGGTTTTTTCCTATATGCGTCTTTTTTATGCGTGGCCCCTTTGGAAATTGTCAGATGTCTGTTGCTACGATCAAGTGATCGCTCATGAGACTATGCATCACTTCGATAGCCTTGGGGTCCTAACGCTGGCGTGGCCGGCGACACGTGCCTTTGAAGAGGGATTGGCAACCTATGTCTCTTACGAGATTGTGAAGTCCCTGTCGGGCCCGCCCGATCTCATTGGCAAGCAGGAGATTGACCTGAAGGTTGTTAAAAAGTCAGGCGAGGATTTTCATGTATGTGCGGGAGGGGGGATGCAAGAAATTTGTGCGCAGCCCGACGAGGAGGAGTTGGCCCAATGTTGCTGGGATCACTTCGTGAAACCTTTCAGCGGACCTTTCGTTTTTGAGTTCCCGGCGCAAAGCCTCTCTTTAAGCCTCAACGTTTACAATATGGGTGGTGCTCTTCCTTACTGGATCACGGCGGAGGGGTACGAGGGACACGCCAAGGTGTATGGCGCCCTTCCCGGTCCGGGTGAGACGTATGCGGATTGTGATTACGTGCCGTCGGAATGGCCCGAAGAACTTCAGGGGGGCCTCGTTTGTTTGTTCACGGATATCGGTCTGGACCTGGGGAAGGAGGATGTGTCAAACCTTGTGATCACCAGCTGGGTGACGGGGCGGCCCACGCTTGAGTGTGGGGCAGATTTTTACAGGGAAGGGACTTCTAATGATTTGGGCGAATTTCAATGGACTGCCGAGGCGTTATTTCCGTGGCCTTATGGTAAAGAGCTTGGTGTGGTGCAGCACACCGGCGCTTGCTTTTGGGAGCACCTGGAGACGACCTATGGTGCGGTGGGAGTGGCAAATCTCATCAAGCGGTTCAACGACATTGAGGCCTTTGACTCTGATAAGGAATACGATCTTTTGCTAATCATGGCGGAGGAACTAGGTGCCTCGCCGGGCGAGTTGCAAGCGATTATCGAGAACAAATTTCATCTCTCTACCGATGGATTAAGAAAATTGCGGGTTCCGCAAGTTTGCGAAAATCCTTAAGTTTCTTGACACAATGCTACACATGTGTATACTTATCCATGCATGGAGGTGGGTATGCATCGGGCGCAGATATTGTTTGACGAGTCGCAATACCGTGTGCTCCAGCGCCTCGCGCAACGGGAGCGGAAGAGCCTCTCGCAACTCCTCAGGGAGTGGGTGGCGGAGAGACTCGGACGCATGACCAAAGGGAAACGGGATGCGTTGGACGATGCGGCGGGGATGTTGCGTCAGCACATGAAGGAGAGGATCGATATCCAGCGCCTCGATGAACACCTCTACAAGAAGGATTGGTAATCTCCGTCATGGACAGGATTTTTATTGACACCGGTCCCCTGTTTGAATTTGGCACGGCGCAAGATCGCCCCCTCTATGAAAGGACACGAGCACTCCTCCAGTCATCCGCCCATCACTGTTACAGTTCGACCTATGTCTTCGATGAATTGATCACCCTGCTCCTCCAGCGCGTTCCCAAACCAAGAGTTGTTGCCTTCGGGGAAAAACTCCGCGCTAGCACCCGTCTCACGTGGCTACACCCTTCGGGAGAGGACGAAGACGCGGCCTGGGAGGTTTTCCGCTCCTATACCGACAAGTCGTGGAGTTTTACGGACTGTATGAGCTATCACCTCATCAAGAAATATCAGATGCACGCTGCCCTCGCCTTTGACATCCACTTCGCCCAAATGGGGATTCCCTTGCTGTAACATTGCGAAATCCCGACAAATCCTTTGACACGGTGCCCAGTTCAGTTTATAGGGCGCCAGCTTAGCTCGATCCGTGGCGAAAGCCATTGAGAAACAAGGGAAATATCTATGACGATGTCGAATATTTCGGCAGGACGCGATTCCGAATTTGCCCGGCTATTCGAGGAGAGTTTCCGTCGGACGCCTATCCAGGAAGGGGAGATCATCAAGGGGACTGTAGTCCGAATCACCAAGGACTACGTCGTTATAGACATCGGCTTCAAATCTGAGGGCCAAGTCCCGATCGAGGAATTTCGCGATCCCCAGGGGCAACTTACCTGCCAGGTTGGGGATGTCGTAGACGTCTTTGTCGAATCGATCGAGGATGACGAGGGGCTGCTGGTCCTCTCCAAGGAACGAGCCTCCATGATGCGTACCTGGGACCGGTTGGTGGAGGCAGCTGACCAGGGGACCGTGGTCGAGGGGACGGTCGTCGGCAAGGTCAAGGGCGGTCTCTCGGTCGACATCGGTGTGAAGGCATTCCTCCCCCGCTCGCAGATCGACATCCGCCCGATCAAGTCGCTAGATAAATATGCCGGAAAGGTCTTTAGGCTCAAGATCATAAAGCTTAACAAGAAGCGGGGCAACGTGGTCGTCTCACGCAAGCTGGTGCTGGAAAAGGAGCGGGAGTCGATGCGGACGACCACGCTGCAAAACCTTCAGGAGGGTCAGATCCTGGAAGGGGTAGTCAAGAACATCACCGACTATGGCGTCTTCGTCGACCTGGGCGGATTGGACGGCCTGCTCCACGTCACCGACATGAGTTGGGGACGGGTAAATCATCCCTCAGAGATGTTCGAGGTAGGCGACGATCTCCGCGTGAAGGTCCTTAGGTACGACGACAAAACCGAGCGGGTATCGCTCGGCTACAAGCAGCTCCAGGCCGATCCGTGGCAGGGAGTGGACGAACGATTCGCAGTCGGCGCGCGCGTGCGTGGGAAGATTGTAAACGTCACCGACTACGGTGCCTTTGTCGAGTTGGAGAAGGGCGTGGAGGGGTTGATACACGTCTCCGAGATGAGTTGGGGCAAGAAGGCCAAACACCCGTCAAAGGTCGTTACCCCGGGCGAGCAGGTCGACGCCATTGTGCTCGATGTCGACGGTGGAAACAGGAGGATCGCGCTGGGGCTGAAACAATTGATGACTAACCCGTGGGAAAATCTCTCCGAGAAGTTTTCCGTAGGGACGCGGGTGACTGGGACCGTGCGCAACGTGGCCGATTTCGGCATCTTTCTAGATGTCGGGGCAGAGGTGGATGCGTTGGCGCACATATCGGATCTCTGCTGGGTCCAGACCTTTGCCTCGCCCGGAGAGATCTATCAGAAGGGGGCACAGGTCGAGGGGTGTGTCCTCCATATCGATGCGGAACAAGAAAGGTTCGCGGTGGGACTTAAGCAATTGCAGGATGATCCGTGGCCCAACCTGCTAAAACAATACCAGGTTGGGACCTCTGGATCTGGTAAGGTTGTGCGGATCGGCGGATTGGGGCCGGTGGTCGAGCTGGCACCCGGGATCGAAGGGGTGATCCCGCAGGGGGAGGTGACCACCACGCCGGCAGTCGGCACTGCGGTTGAGGTCAAGATCACGCGGTGCGATCCGAAGGAACGGCGATTGTATCTGCAGCTGGCCTAAACGTAAGCGGTAGATCCACATGCGCTGGAAGCCGTATCTCATTGGGGTTATCTGCGGCGGCGTCCTGGCCGTCGGCGCGCTCTTCATTTGCCTTGCACTCATCGGTATCGGTAGTCGTCCAGGCGTCCACTGGGGGGGCGGCGGTGTAGCCGTCGTTGAGATAGACGGCGGGATCTATGTTGCCGACGAGATCGTGGCGGAGTTGGAAGAGGCCCGCCGGACCGAACACGTCAAGGCTGTAGTCTTACGGATCAATTCGCCCGGCGGGGCGGTTGGGGCCTCGCAAGAGATCTATAAGGCGGCAATGGCTCTAAACGGTGTTAAGCCGGTGGTGGCATCGATGGGACAGGTCGCCGCGTCCGGCGGTTACTACGTAGCCCTGCCGGCCCGGCAGATCTTCGCGATGCCTGGGACGATTACCGGGAGCATAGGGGTGCGGATGTCGGTGATGGATGCAGGAGAGTTATTTCGCTGGGCGCGGTTGGCCCCGGAGGTCTTGAAGAGCGGCCGGTATAAAGACGCCGGCTCGCTCTATCGCCCGCTCAGCGTGGAAGAGCGGGCCCTCTTTGCCGGAATCTTGGAGGATATGCACGGTCAATTCAAGGCGGCGGTGGTGTCATCTCGGCAGTTGCCGGCAGATCTGGTCGACAGGACCCGATGCAATTGCCGCAGCTGGTTCATTGGCCGGAATCGTTGGCGAACCGAAGGTAGTGCCGCTCAAGCGGCGCAGGCCCTGGTGGGTCGATTTTGTCTGGGCGGATGCCGGCACCTTGTTGCGCCAGGGGGCCGATGCGGTGCGAGGCGTGCTGTTCGCGCCACGTATTGGGTACTGGGCCTTTTAAGGAAAGGGGGAGGCGGTGAACAAGAGCGATCTGGTAGAAATGGTGGCTAAGAAATTGCCCAACCTAGCGGCGCGAGACGTGGAGGTTATCGTCAACACGGTCTTTCAGAGCATGACACGGGCCCTGGCCCGCGGCGATAGGATCGAGATCCGCGGACTTGGGAGCTTCGAGGTTAGGGTGCGCCAGCCGCGCTCCGGCCGGAACCCTAAGACAGGCGAGCAGGTGGAGGTGGGACTTCGCCGGGTCCCTTTCTTCAAGGTAGGCAAGGAGTTGCGCGAGAGGGTCAATCATCTCTAATTATGGACACGTTATGGGCCCCATGGCGGATGGAGTATATCCGGCGTGTAGTCGGGAAGATGGAGGCCTGCATCTTCTGCCCCATGCTGGAGTTGGGCGACGACCGGGAGCGGTTGATCCTTGCCCGTGGGCGACAGAGCTTCGTGGTGCTCAATCGCTACCCGTATAATACCGGCCACCTGCTGATCGTTCCACATCAACATGGAGAGCGGTTGGGGGATGTCCCCCCGTCGGCATGGGCAGAGGTCATGGAGTTGGCGGGGGCAAGTGTAGAGATCCTGCGGGAGACGGTCCAGGCAGCCGGGGCAAATATCGGGCTAAATCTAGGTCGCGTGGCGGGGGCGGGCATTGCCGATCATTGCCACCTGCACGTCGTTCCCAGGTGGGTGGGGGACTTCAACTTTTTACCGGTGCTGGCGGCGACAAAATCGATGCCGGAATATCTGCTTGAAACATACGACAAGCTCCGGCCGGCCTTCGTAAAACTGGAAAAACGGGAGGGGAAATAATGCGCAGACTGATCTTTGCCGTCGTGATGGCGGTTTTTTTGGGGATCCTCCTCTGGTTCGTGGCCCAAAACATGAACGAGACGACACTCGGCTACGACGTGGTGTTTCGGTTTTCCATTGGGCCTTGGTTCATGCGCTATTCCCCGCCGGTCCCCGTGGGATTCGTCCTTATCGTAAGCTTCTGCCTAGGGATGATCGCTATCGCATTCCTTGAGGCGCTCCCCAGTTTCTACAAGACGCTGGAACTACGCGCCAAGAACAAGAGGATCCGCCAGCTGGAGAGGGAGCTCAAACTAGTGCGCGAGATGATGGAATCGGAGAAGGGCCGCGAGGAGGCTCCGCTTAACCCCGCACCCCCTTCCGTGACCGACGCAATGCCTTAAGCGGCGCCGTAGGTTTAGCCGGATCGACCGGTGCGGCATCCCTGGCCTTTTCCAATCCCTTAAGGGCCTTTCCCTTAGCCGCGATCGGATGATCCGGCAGCATCGTGAAGGTCGATGCCTCCACGCGGGCGGCCTGATCGGGGGTTGCCGCCGCAGGCATCGCACCTGCCGCTCCGGCAAGTTGCTGGGCGATCATCGCGTCGAATATGAGTTCCAAACGACGCAAGGGGGATGGGTACTGGTCGATGAATTGCCTGATCCGCTGTTTGGCGGCCATGTCGATCCTGATCAAGCCGTCCGGCTGGCGGGTCCCGGTTTTGAGCCCCGCGAGAAATTGATCGAAGGTCCCTGCCGGTGCCCATACGGATGGGGCAACGCTCTCATCTATTAGCTCCTGCAGTCCCTCGTCGGTGTAGAGCCCCTCGTTTATCTTGCGGGCGTCGAAGGGGACGTGGATTTCCCCGCGATACCGGTACCGCTCCTTGGCGAGAAAGTCGGCCTGGTTTAACAGGTAAGCGCCGTCCGGTTGGCGATGGGGATCGAACGCAGCATGCCAAGAGGCGATAGGCACGGCCAGTGTATCGACAAATCCGTAATGCCAGAGGGCCTCGATATCGGCCTTGCTGAAGTTCACATGCTCGCCGTCGGGGGCCTTGGGCAACTGCTCCCAGACAAACTCCAGCACGTTGAAGGCCTCGGCCGAAAGGGGCATACGGAGAGGATACCAGAGTCACAAAAAAATGCTACCTGGTAAGTACTCCCGGCAATGTAACGGAGTTTGTGTAATTTGTGGGTTACAGAATAGGCCTTCTTCGACTCACACATCGGATGCGGCCTCGGCCGGGGTCGGTGGATTCGGGCCGCCGTCTCCTCGGCTTACGGGCCTCGTCGCGGCTTATCCTCGCTCGCCGCAACGTCATAACCATCGATGCGGCTCGCTGCGCATATCCCTCACCCACCGCCCCCGC
>JACPFG010000116.1:4023-10758 GCA_016183125.1 Deltaproteobacteria bacterium | reverse complement strand
AGAAGCCGGGGCGATCTACCCCCCCCTAGGAGCCTGTCGGAATAATGCCATTTGTAGCGAATTTTTTGTCCCCTCTCCCTTGAGGGGAGAGGGTAGGGTGAGGGTGGCCACGGCAAACCCTTGTGTATTTGCGGTCTCCGGGACCACCCTCCCCTTCATCCCCTCCCATCAAGGGAGGGGAGACCCCTATGAGGTCTTGCCAATGCCAGGGCCGCGGGCCACGCGGAGGCCGTAGCCACATCCCGGAGCAAAGCCGCCGGGTGGCCCGAATCCACCGACCCCGGCCGAGGCCGCATCGAAGTCGCACGTCGCACAAGGGCTATTATGTAATCCGCTAATTACACAAACTTGGTTGCACAACTCGCAATATCCCGTAGCTTGACCATGCCGCCCCTCCCTGCTACATCCACCCCATGCGCTCAGCACGCCGCATAACAGTGCCCGTTCGCATCGGCCAGGTGACGGTGGGCGGAGGGGCCCCGGTCATCGTGCAATCGATGACGAACACCGATACGGCAGATGTGGCCGCCACGGCGCGCCAAATACAGTAATTGGCGGCGGCGGGCTCGGAGCTGGTGCGGATTACAGTAAACGTGAAGGAGGCTGCCGCGGCGGTGCCGGCCATCGTTGAGAACGTTCGCGCCGCCGGATACACCACACCGATCATCGGCGATTTTCACTATAACGGCCACACGCTTCTTGCGGAATTTCCGGCCTGCGCCGCGGCGCTTGATAAATACCGGATCAACCCGGGCAATGTTGGATTCGGCACTAAGCACGACGCCAACTTCGCCACGATGATAGAGGTCGCCTGTCGGCATGAAAAACCCGTGCGGATCGGGGTCAACTGGGGCTCGCTCGATCAATCGGTGCTCACTCGCCTGATGGACGACAACGCCAAGCGGCCCGATCCGGTGGATGCTACCTCAGTCTTACACGAGGCGATGATCGTGAGCGCCCTGGAATCGGCGGCCTTCGCCGAAAGGTGCGGGTTACCGCACGACCGAATTATCATCAGCGCGAGGATGGGGAGCAAGGGGATCGTCGCCTCCACGGCCGCGTGGGCGGTGCTACTGCAAGAGGGGATAGGCGATACCATCAGGATCTCGCTGACGCCTGCGCCGGGTGCCAGCCGAACCGAAGAGGTGATCGTTGCGCAGCAGGTCTTGCAGTCGATGGGCCTGCGCCAATTCACCCCACAGGTGGCGGCCTGTCCCGGCTGCGGTAGGACCACCTCTACCTTCTTCCAGGAGCTGGCCGACGAGATTCAGACCTATATCCGCACCCGGATGCCGGAGTGGAAGACCAGACACCGGGGTGTCGAGGCAATGCATGTGGCGGTTATGGGTTGCATTGTGAACGGCCCCGGCGAGAGCAAGCAGGCCAACATCGGCATAAGCCTGCCGGGCACCGGCGAGGACCCGAAGGCGCCGGTCTTTATCGACGGCAAGAAGGTGACTACCCTGCAGGGGGAGGAGATCGTCCCGCGATTCAAGCAGATGTTGGAAGAGTATATCGTGACCCACTACTCCGCAGGATAAATGCCTAGACGGATGTCGAGCGCCGGAGCGGAATGGGTAAGCGCGCCTATGGATATGCCCTCGACGCCGGCCTCGGCGTAACCACGCACGTTTTCCAGAGTGATCCCGCCGGAGACCTCGATCTTGGCCCGGCCGGCCACGGCGGCCACGGCCTGCCGTACATCGGCCAGCGGAAAATTGTCGAGCATGATGATAGCGACACCAAACGAGGCCGCCTGACTCGCCTCCTCCAGGTCGCGGGCCTCCACCTCCAGCAGGCAATCCTCCCTGCGATTGGCTGCGACCCGTGGCAGCGCCTCTGCAAGAGATTCGCAGAGATCGATATGATTGGATTTGACAAGATAGCGATCGTACAGCCCGTGCCTATGGTTTTGCCCCCCCCCTTTTGTGACGGCGTATTTTTCCAGCGCCCGCCATCCAGGAGTAGTCTTGCGGGTATCTAGTATAGCTGCGCGTGTTCCCCTAATCCGGTCTACGAACCGGCGCGTGAGGGTGGCGATCCCAGAGAGCCGACCGACGATATTAAGCGCGATCCGTTCGGCCTGTAGGACGGCCCGCGCGTTGCCGCTCACGGTGGCGACAACGGCTCCGGTTTCCACGGCGTCGCCGTCGTCCGCACGTGCCTCCCAGACAAGCGCCGGATCTATTGCGGCAAAGACCTGGTGGGCAACTTCCAGTCCGCAGATGACCCCGTCGGTCTTTGCCTCGAGGCGTCCCTCGGCCTTTAGGGAAGAAGGAATCACCGCCGAGGTCGTGATATCGCCGGATCCGATGTCCTCACGAATAGCATCTACGATTAGGGCAGGGATCTCCATGATTACGCATTAACAGCGGCCGGTGGCGCCAACCGCGCGAGGACCGCTCGCAACTTGGCCAGTTCCGCCTCCATTTGGACCTGACGTTCCCGCTCCTCGGCCACAACCTCTGCCGGCGCCCGTTTCACGAAGGCCGCATCGGCAAGTTTGGACTCTACTTGCCCTGCCACCTGCGCAATCCGGTCGATCGCCTTTTGCAGCCGCACACGCTCTGTCTCGACGTCGATCAATCCGGCCAGCGGGACGTAGACCTCCACCGGTCCGGCGATCGCCACTGCGTGCGGACCCTCCCGCACCGGTGTAATGCGCACCTCCAGCCGCTCCAGCCGGGCCAGCTCGCGCAGGTAGGTCCCGTGTGTCCCCAAGACCTTCTGTGCCAACGGGTCCTCCGTGCGCAACACGGCTATCATCCGTTTAGCCGGCGGGACCTGATGTTCGCTCCTGATAGTCCGTATGGCGGAGACTACCTCGGCAATCAGTTGAAATGTCTTGGCCTCTTTCGCATAGACGGGGCGCGGTGCCGCTACCGGCCACTGGGCCACAGCGATAGATGGCGGCGGGTGGGCGCCTTCGGCCGCCACCCTGGCCGACACAGGCAATTGTTGCCAGAGCTCCTCGGTGAGAAACGGCATGAATGGATGGAGGAGCCGCAGGATAGTCTCGAAGGTCGTCTTCAGGGTTTTTGCCGTCGCCTGGCGATGTGCGGGATCAACCTTGGGCCTCAGCCCTTCGACTTGCGCCGCTCGCTCAGGGCTTAGCCGCAGCTTCGCCGCCTCCAGGTACCAATCGCAGAACTCGTGCCAGACAAATTGGTAGAGGAGACGCGCGGCCTGATCGAAGGCATAGGCCTCGATCGCCTTCGTCGCCTCGCGCACCACGCGATGAAGGCGATGGCTGATCCATTTATCGGGAAGCGAGAGTGCGGCGGCATCCTGCGGGGTCTCCTGAGCCTCCGGCTCGTCTCCCGCGCACTGTAGGGCGAGGAACCGCGCGGCGTTCCAGAGCTTGTTGCAAAAATTACGATGGCCGGCGATCAGCG
Source organism: Deltaproteobacteria bacterium (assembly GCA_016183125.1). Classification (GTDB taxonomy): domain Bacteria; phylum UBA10199; class UBA10199; family JACPFF01; genus JACPFG01. The sequence goes on along the minus strand of JACPFG010000116.1, from coordinate 7,363 downwards.
AAGGGCTTAACTTGATGTCACGGCCCTGGACCGAGAGGGCAGCCAGCGTAAACCGCAGCGCGTCGGTGCCGTACTGATCCATGATCTCTAGCGGATCGATCACATTCCCTTTCGACTTGCTCATCTTCTGGCCCAACGGATCGCGCACCAGCGGCGTGATGTAGACGGTCTTGAAAGGGACGTCCCCCATGAAGCGCAGGCCCATCATCATCATGCGGGCCACCCAAAAAAAGATGATGTCAAATCCAGTGATAAGCACCGTGGTGGGATAGAATGTCTTGATGGCCACCGTATGATCCGGCCAGCCAAGCGTCGAAAACGGCCAGAGGGCCGAGGAAAACCAGGTGTCGAGGACATCCGGGTCTTGGGTAAAGGTCGTTGTGCCGCAGCCGGCGCAGCGCGCGGGGGCCTCACGCCCGACTACCGGTTCGCATCCGCCCTCGCAGTACCAGGCCGGAATGCGGTGCCCCCACCAGATCTGGCGGGAGATGCACCAGTCCTGTATCCGTTCCATCCAGTCAAAATAGGTGACGGCCCAATGGGCCGGGATAAATTTGGTCTGCCCCTGGCGCACGGCAGCGGCCGCCTTGTCTGCCAAGGGTGCTACCTTCACGAACCATTGTTTGGAAAGATATGGTTCTACGACCGTCTTGCACCGATAACAGTGGCCGACGTTGTGCCGATAATCTTCCACCTTTACCAGCGCCCCTTGGGCATCGAGAGCCTTGACCACCTCCCTACGCGCGTCATAGCGGTCCATCCCCTGAAACGAGCCGCCCTGTTCATTTACCTTGGCCTCCGGCGTGAAGATATTGATGCGGGGCAGCCGGTGGTCGTTGCCCAGATGAAAGTCGTTTAGATCGTGTGCTGGGGTTACCTTGACCGCCCCCGTGCCGAACGCCCGATCGACGCGGTGGTCGGCAATGATCGGAATTGCCCGGTCAGTCAGCGGCAGACGGACCGTAGTTCCCACGAGTCCGGCATACCGCTCGTCATCCGGGTGGACGGCCACGGCCGTATCGCCGAGCATCGTCTCTGGACGGGTGGTGGCTACCACAATTCCGGGATACTGGATGTGCCACAAATGCCCCGCTACCTCCTCATGTTCCACCTCGAGATCTGAGAGGGCGGTGTGGCAGCGAGGGCACCAGTTGATCAGATACTCGCCCCGATATATCAGGCCGTCGTTAAACAGATGGATGAAGACCTCGCGCACCGCACGGGAGAGTCCCTCATCCATCGTGAACCTCTCCCTCTCCCAGTCACACGAGGCCCCCAGGCGCCTTAGCTGATGCGTGATCCTGTCTCCATACTCCTTCTTCCATTGCCACACACGTTCGACGAATGCCTCGCGACCTAACTGATGGCGATCGACCCCCTCGGACTTGAGCTGTCGCTCAACAACATTCTGAGTCGCGATTCCGGCGTGATCGGTGCCTGGGATCCAGCAGGTGTTATACCCGCATGGCCCATGTGAAGCGAACCGGTGACGTTGCGGGGCGGGATCACCATGCTGAAGGGTTTTTTCTGTTCGGCCTTCTCCTCGGCGTGAAAAAAACGGCGCTCCAGCCAAAAGGCTGACCACTTGGCCTCCACCCCCGCCGGATCGTAGGTTTTTACCAACGGTTCCGCGACCATACCCCGTCCATCTAATGGGCTTCCGGGCCCGATGCAAGCAGATTGCTAGTAAGCAACTTTTTCGCCTGGGTGACGATACAAACTATGTTGACGGTTGGCCCAACATCTGATTGGAGGGGACCATGGGAAGCGCCCTGCAAGTCGCAACCAACGTGGCTACGGCACGCGAATGGCTGGATGGGGGGGCGGCGTCCTCCGAAATAGCTATCCCTATCGCCCTATTGGAGCCAGCTGCACGGGACAGGCTCCAGGCCGAGCTAGCGGCACAACCAGATGAACAGACAGTCTTTCTGGAATATCGGCCGGAAGGCAAATCCGGCGGGGATGACCGGTTTCTCCTGACCGTCGGTAAGCCACCCTCTTATAATCCGGCGGCGACCGCCACTGGGCCTTCCCGGTCCATGGCCAACTGCCAACCTTTCGACGGGACCTCGCGGTGCGCGCCTGCCCTCCCTTTTACCTTAAGCGGAGAGGACCTCACGCAACTTAATCGGAGCGAGGCCAAACTCGACCTCCTTAACCGGTGGATCGCGGAGGACCTTTGCCATGCGCTTAATGCCGATCTCGCCACTGCCCTTGGCCGCGTACAACGCCGATTTCCCGAGGCCCTTGAACAGATATCCTTCCGTGATGTCGATGGTCTTGACACAACCGTTGCGCGGATCGCTCACGAATATTTCGTGATCAGGCGCGCCTGGGATACTTCCCTTCAGGAACAGGTGACGGTAATTGAAGAGGCAATGGGGATTGCCCCATCGGTGCCGCTGATGGGGCCGTTTTTGGTCGCGGGGTATCATCTTGGCGCCACCTTGCAGGGCGAGCTACCGGCAGATGCGTTTGTCCCCGCCGTGGTTACTCCATTCATGGTAGGGAGCGTGGTCGGCGCCCTGGAGTTGGGTACCGGCGCATGGGGTTGGACAGGATTAATTGGCGGTGGCTTGGCGGGCGGAATCGGCGGATATTACCTCTCGGATGGCGATATGACCGCGACCGGTTTTGGTGCCCTGTGCGGTCTGATCGCTGTGGGCGGGATCCAACTCCTTCGGAGCCGAGTGTTCCGCCCGATCACTCGCAAACGTATGGCCGAACCCACGGCCTCGGTTTCGCGCACAGATGGTGGAGCCATCGCCGGCGAATCACCACCGGCCACGGCGCCAATGAATCGGCCTCCTCCGTCGGGTTCTTCTACGCGAGTGGCGTTTAATCGATTGGATTTGAGACGGGTAAATGGACGGCCACATAGTGGCACTAGTTCAAATACCTCAGCTCATCCATGGGCGCGTAATCCACCTCCGAAGTGGGAAGGCCTTCCTGATAAAATTAAAGGCGTTGTCGATCAATCGTCAATGCCGGCTATCGCCAGATTTTATGCCAATAACCCTGGGGCACGTCGCCCGTTGGCAACTAAACTGAATGAAATGGCAGGACGCATGGTAACTGATGGAAAAGTCGGGCGTCGCAATCATAAGGATTGGGTGCGAGATGAAGTGGAGGCCTTCACCGGTAGCGGTGGACGGCGCTATCAAGTCACGTGGCATAGAGAAGCGGGTGGTGTGCGCGTCACGGGGGTGGCTGAAAAGACCCGGTAGCGGGAATTAGGCCGTCAGCACCTTCCTGATTCTCTCTATCGCCCAGTCGATCTCGTCCTTCGTAATCACCAGCGGCGGGGCGAAGCGGACGACCTGATCATGCGTCTCCTTTG
>JACPFG010000116.1:0-4002 GCA_016183125.1 Deltaproteobacteria bacterium | reverse complement strand
TTGCCAGGATCCCCTCGGCCTTGAGCCGTTCGCAATAGGGCCTGGCCGAGCCGAGAGACTTTTTGATCTCCACGCCGATCAGCAGGCCCCGCCCACGGACCTCTTCTACGCAAGGGGCCGAGATCTTCTTAAGCGCACTTAAAAAATAGGCGCCCATCTCGGCTGCGCGCTCAGGCAATCGTTCTTCCGTCAACACACGGAGGGCGGCCCGTCCTACCGCGCAGGCCAAGGGATTTCCGCCAAACGTAGAACCGTGATTGCCGGGGACGAACGCGGCCATCACCGCGTCCTCGGCCAAGATAGCCGAGACCGGATAAAACCCGCCACCCAAGGCCTTTCCGACGATCAGGAGATCCGGCCTTACCCCCTCATGTTCGCAGGCAAAGAGCCGACCGGTTCGGCCCAGTCCCGTCTGGCTCCCGTCTGCCATCATCAGGATCTTGCGTTGCGTACAGATCGCGCGTGCCTGCTTTAGATACCCATCAGGGGGAATGATGACACCGCCCTCCCCCTGGATCGGCTCGACTAAGAAGGCCACCGTATTAGGTGTGATGGCCTGTTCTAAGGCTGCGACGTCGCCGTACGGAATAATTTTGAATCCCGGTGTGAAAGGTCCGAACCCATCCCGATAGAGTGTCTCTGTGGAAAAACCGACGGTCGTGATCGTCCGTCCGTGAAAATTGTTTTCACACACGATGATCTCGGCCTTTTCTTGCGCCACCTTTTTGGTCATATAGCCCCAGCGCCTGGCGGCCTTGAGCGCCGTCTCCACCGCCTCGGCCCCCGAGTTCATCGGCAGGGCCTTGGCAAATCCGGCCATCTCACAGAGTTGTTTTAGAAACGGCCCCATCTGGTCATTATGAAAGGCCCTAGACGTGAGCGTTATCTTCTGTGCCTGGTCGACGAGGGCCTTGACGATCTTCGGGTGCCGATGGCCCTGGTTAAGTGCCGAGTAGGCCGAGAGCATGTCGCAATATTTATTGCCTTCGACATCCCAGACCCAGCAGCCCTCGCCCTTGGTCAGTACTACCGGCAGCGGGTGGTAGTTATGCGCGCTGTACTGGTCGACTTCGGCAAGACACTCCATTGTTGTCGGCATGGCCTCCCCCTTTTGTAAAGTGGTCAGGAGACATCCTATAGATTCCAATCGCCGTCAAGACGATTACATCATTCGCCCTCATGGAAAAAAGAGGCCTGAGCGTAGCTCTCGCTCTCGATCCCCACTTCGCGCAATATGGATTCACGATTATCCCTTCAACACGTTCTTGAGAACGAACCAGAGGTTTTCCTTCCGCTCGCGGACGCGACGCAGGACGTAGGGGAGCCAGGCGGAACCGTAAGGGATATAGACGCGTACACGCCAGCCTTCGGCCAACAATTGCTGCTGGAGCGATTCGCGGATGCCGAGCAGCATCTGGAACTCGAAACGATCGGGGGCCAGTCCGCGGGCCTTAGCAATGGCCTTTGCGTGTGCGATGATCGGGGCATCATGCGTGGCGATAGCATGATAGCCGTCATCTGCTAACAGGCGCTCCATCAACTCGATAAATTGCCGATCCACCGCGCGTTTGTCGGCTAAAGCGATCGTGGCAGGTTCCTTGTAGGCCCCTTTGACCAGGCGCACCGGAATCCCAGCAGCTATAAATAGGTCCACATCAAGTGGGGATCGCTTGAGCATCGCCTGGATCACCGCACCGACACACGGAAGTTGTCGATGGACCTCTTGCACTAATTTAAGAGTTCGCTCGGTATAGGCAGATCCCTCCATGTCGACGCGCACAAAGCCCTTCAACCGCGCGGCCTCGGCCGTGATCCTGTGCAACTGCTCTCGGCAGAGCTCTTCGTCGATGTCGAGCCCTATTTGGGTCAGTTTTATCGAGATATTGCAGTCCAGCCCACGGGCCGCAAGGGCTTGCAGGGCCAGGAGATAATCGCGTGCCGCCCCCTCGACCATCCCACGATCGGTGACGTTTTCACCAAGGCAATCGAGTGTAATACGAAAACCATTGCCGGCTATAGCCAAAACTTTCGGGAAGGCCCCTTCAAGGCTCTGTCCGGCGATAAATCGTCTAGCGAGCGGAAAAAGGATCATCTCTTTTCCGATACAGTCTTGACCTGGAGGAAATGGAGGAGATAATCGGGACCGCCGGCCTTAGCGTTCGTCCCAGACATATTAAATCCGCCGAAGGGGTGCGCGCCTACCAGCGCCCCTGTGCACTTCCGATTGACGTAGAGATTGCCGACATGAAAGGCCCGCCTGGCCAGCGCGATCTTTTTAGGGTTGCGCGTGTAGACCGCGCCGGTGAGTCCGTACTCAGTGTCATTAGCAATCCGTATGCCATCTGCAAAGTCCTCTGCCTTGATGACGGCAAGGACCGGGCCAAAGATCTCTTCCTGCGCGATCCGCGCCCGCGGGGCCACATCCGCGAAGACCGTAGGCGGTATGAAATATCCGTCTCCTCCCTGCGCAGGGTCCCCTGTCAACAACCGTCCCTCCTGCCGGCCGACGTCGATATATTCCCGGACCTTCTCAAACTGGGCACGGCTCACCACCGGTCCCATATGCACATCGGCTGCCGTCGGCTGGCCGACCCGCACAGAACGAACTCGCTCAGACAACTGTTGTACAAACTGTTCATAGACCTTTGCCGTAACGATCGCGCGGGAACAGGCGGAACATTTTTGTCCCTGAAATCCATAGGCCGATTGGACAACTCCCTCTACCGCCGCCGCCAAATCCGCCTCGTCGTCCACTATGATCGCATCCTTCCCGCCCATTTCGGCGATCACGCGCTTGATCCACGGCTGGCCTGGTTGTGACTTCGAAGCAAATTCCACTATGTGTAAGCCGGTTGCCTTCGAACCGGTAAATGCCACAAACCGCGTGGCCGGATGTTGCACGAGAATATCTCCGACAAGTGCTCCTGGTCCGGTAACAAGGTTAATCACCCCCGGCGGCAGTCGGATGGCCATCATCACATCCATGAACTTGGCGGCAATAATTGGGGCCTCGCTCGACGGTTTGAGTACGACGGTATTGCCCGCTACCACCGCGGACATGGCCATTCCGGTAAGGATAGCCAGCGGAAAATTCCACGGCGGGATAACAACGCCCACGCCCAGTGGGATATAGCAAAGCGCGCTCCGTTCGCCGGCGACGCGCGTGAGCGGCTGTGGCGTGCCAAGGCGGATCGCCTGCCTTGCATAGTATTCGCAAAAATCGATCGCCTCAGCCACCTCGGCATCCGCCTCGCCCCAGGTCTTGCCTATCTCGTATATCAACCACGCGGCCAGATAGAACCGGCGCCGGCGCATCACCGCTGCCGCCCTGAAGAGATATCCGGCGCGCACCTGCATCGTTTTATGGCGCCATCCTGCCGGTCCCGCCACCGCACCAAACGCATCCGCAGCGGCTGCCAGCGCGGTCTCTGCCTCATCCTTCCCGCATTGCTGAGCGATCCCGACGACTTCGTTGGGACGCGCAGGATTCAGCGAGAGCAACTTCCCCGCCGTCGTCACAGGCCGCCCACCGATAACACAGCGGCATTCCCGTCCCATCTCAGCAGCGACGCGGGAGATGGCGGCATTCATCTGTCGCGCCATCGCGGCACTGCGAAAATTAGTGAACGGTTCGTTGCGAAATGCGCCTGCCATATGTCTCCTATTACAGGGGCTCGCGTCGCCCCCCGTGGGGATCCACTGCCTCTATCACCACATGCGCGACCCCTGTGCCGATCATCCCGATCGCCTTGGCAGCCGCCTGGGAGAGATCGATCACACGTCGGCGGATGAATGGTCCCCGATCGTTGATCGTCACATCTACCGATCGATCATTGGCAAGATTGCGCACACGCACGCGCGTACCGAAAGGGAGCGTCCTGTGCGCTGCGGTAAGTGCCTTCGGATTATAACGCGTGCCGCTTGCCGTGCGCCGTCCCTTAAACCGCGGCCCGTACCAGGATGCCACCCCCTCTTCGCGATATTCTTTGGTCTCGGTGCGTG
>JACPFG010000112.1 GCA_016183125.1 Deltaproteobacteria bacterium | reverse complement strand
GATAACAGGTTAATATTCCTGTACTGCTGTATGCATGCTAGACAACGGAGGGACGAAGCGGGACGGACGATCCTCCTATCGGATGGAGGTGTAAGCCTATAGGGTGCACGCCAGGCAAATCCGGCGTGCTGGCTTTAATGCCGCACCCGAGGGGTGACGCCGAGGGCCGCAAGGCCCGCAAAGTCGTCGATTCCCGCTTCCTCGAAAAGCTTCGTCGATAGTGTAACGAGCGCCCGTACCGCAAACCGACACTGGTAGGCGGGGCGAAGAGCCCAAGGCGCTTGAGAGAACTCTAGCTAAGGAACTCTGCAAATTGACGCCGTAACTTCGGAAGAAGGCGTGCCTGCGCGCGTGAAGTCCTTTCGGATGGAGCGCGTGCGGGTCGCAGCGAAACGGTGGCAGCGACTGTTTACCAAAAACACAGGACTCTGCAAAGTCGTGAAGACGACGTATAGGGTCTGACGCCTGCCCGGTGCCGGAAGGTTAAGGTGAGAGGTTAGCTCCGCAAGGGGCAAAGCTTTGATCCGAAGCCCCGGTAAACGGCGGCCGTAACTATAACGGTCCTAAGGTTAACTTACGCTAGCCTTAGTAAAATTGGGCTATATGCTGGAAAGTCTGAGTATCTTATGCTACTCCCCCAGTGGGAGTAACAAGGCATGAGTGCAGATAATCAGCAGGAAAGCCTAAAAACTGTCGGATGGATTGTTGGTTTTGTTGACGGCGAAGGGTGTTTTTCTGTGACATTGCAGAAGATGTCGTCAATGAAAACCGGCTGGCAAGTTTTCCCCGAATTTGTTGTGACTCAAGGGAAAAGTAGTTTGTCAGCGTTGCGGGATCTTCAAGATCATTTTGGATGTGGAAGGATATTTCTCAATCGGCGGGTGGATAATCACAGAGAACATCTGTATCGATTCTGTGTGAGATCGCTCGGTGATTTGCAGCAGAAAGTCATTCCATTCTTCCAACAAAATGCCCTGCGCACGAAAAAGCGAGAAGATTTCGCGAAATTTGTACGGATCATCGAGATGATGGAAAAGAAGCGGCATCTCGGTGAGCAGGGGCTTGAAGAAATTGCACGCATTGTCCAAACGATGAATCGCAGAAAATCTGCGAGGTTTTTAGAATCCTCAGAGACTGTACGCCCAATCTCCGCCTGAGGCGGAGAAAGATACAGTCCGAGCTGCATAGCGATATGCAGAGGGCGGCAGAAATGACCGCTCCCTTCGCAGTCTCCTCGCGAAGCGTAACAGGTCTGAGCGAAGTTCCTTGTCGGGTAAGTTCCGACCTGCATGAATGGCGTAACGACTGCCACACTGTCTCAGCTAGAGACTCAGCGAAATTGTATTGGCCGTGCAGATGCGGCCTACCCGCGGCAAGACGGAAAGACCCTGTGCACCTTTACTACAACTTGGCGTGGAACTTCGGGGCTGTCTGTGTAGGATAGGTGGGAGGCTTTGAAACCGGGGCGTTAGCTTCGGTGGAGCCACCCTTGAAATACCACCCTGATGATTCTGGAGTTCTAACCTAGGCCTGTGAATCCAGGCCGGGAACAACGTCTGGTGGGTAGTTTGACTGGGGCGGTCGCCTCAATTTTGGGGCGCCCTGATGGCGACATCAGGGGCAAATTTGGCTATATGCTGGAATCGCTGTCCTCTAATGTCGGCGAAACACTCCGTTGCGCGAGACATGAAGGGGTGAAGAATCTGAGGGCACTCTAAAAGAGTAAAAGCCCCTCAGTGCAGCCAATCAGCAGGGAAGTTCTGGAAAGAACAGAACCCCTCAACGACTAAACGCCAAACATCCCTACGGGATGATGATATAGTCTGAACTTCATGGCGACATGAAGACCACGCCTGGATCAATGGTGATAAGGAGAGCGTACGTATTCTCGTGCCATTGAATCCTATAAGGAGCAGTTGGAACTTCAGGCGAACACAATTGCCAAAAAGGTAACGGAGGCGCGCGAAGGTATCCTCAGGCTGATCGGTAACCAGCCGTCGAGTGTAAGGGCATAAGGATGCCTGACTGCAAGACTGACAGGTCAAGCAGGTGCGAAAGCAGGTCCTAGTGATCCGGTGGTCCCGAATGGAAGGGCCATCGCTCATCGGACAAAAGGTACGCCGGGGATAACAGGCTGATTGCCTCCAAGAGTTCATATCGACGAGGCAGTTTGGCACCTCAACATTAGGGGTGAATCCCAGAGTAATTTGGGATTGAGTTTCGGCTTATAACGGTGAACCCCACGATTGCGGATCATCATGGTTCGTGATATGGGCAATACCGTGGGAAGTCTAACGCGGGAGCAAGAAGATCTCATGATCTTCGTACAAGCTCCCCGGATGACCCCGTAACGACTTCATTTTTGCCCGCACTATAGGGCAAGATGGGATGGATATGCGTTGTGAGATCAACTCACAAATCTAGGCAATCCATAATACGCCGACCCCTGCGCGACGTCGTATCGTTGCGTAGGGTGAAGATATAGTCTGCGCCATTGGAAACAATGGAGAAACGTGCGATGTCGGCTCATCGTATCCTGGGGCTGAAGTAGGTCCCAAGGGTTTGGCTGTTCGCCAATTAAAACGGTACGCGAGCTGGGTTCAAACCGTCAATCTAGGCGGCCTCCGGTGGCAACACCGGAGTGCAGAAACCGACTCATATCGGTGAAACCCTACCATAGCGTTTCAACCTGTGCTATAGAGGGCAATACCGAGGGAAGTCGTAGACAGACCGCTGTATGGATCATCTTAGGCGCGAAGGTCTATTGACCCCGTAGAGACTTGCTTGCAACGTTTGTTGCAGCAGAGCCCGTTGGTAGTGATAGGACAGGCTAACACGTCGGTCATCCTCCTTCGTTCGCTTTCGCGAACTTCGGAGGATGGTGGTATAGTCCATGGCCCTCGGTAACGGGGGAGGCACATGCGTGAGACAGGTTGGTCCCTATCTGTCGTGGGCGTAGGAGATTTGCGAGGCGCTGTTCACAGTACGAGAGGACCTGAACGGACGTACCTCTGGTCCACCAGTTGTCGCGCCAGCGGCATAGCTGGGTAGCCAAGTACGGATGCGAGAACCGCTGAAAGCATCTAAGCGGGAAACGCACCTCAAGACAAGATCTCCCTGAAGGGCCCTTGAAGACCACAAGGTTGATAGGCCGGGTGTGGACGCCCTGTAAGGGGCTTCGAGCTAACCGGTACTAATCGCCCGTTCGGCTTGACCAATATTTCTTGCCCTCCGTAGCCATAGGCGAGGGGGGGCGAGAAATGCGAGAGACCCAGTCGGAAAATTGATCGCGTAAAGACTTCCGGTGACTATAGCGGAGGGGCAACACCCGTTCCCATTCCGAACACGGCCGTTAAGACCTCCAGCGGCGATGGTACTGCGGGTCATCATCCGTGGGAGAGTAGCACGTTGCCGGATTATAGGGCCCGTCGGGATTACCCGACGGGCCCTTCCTTTTTTGCAACGTGCGAAAGAGGTGAGAAGCGCGGAACTGGCTTTGCCAGGCTGCGCTTCTCATGAAGTTGGGGGTGCGCTGGAGAAGAATAGTGATTGTGATTTGTCCGGAGGTTGACTAGTGTTAGCCGTCTTTATGGGAGGGACATGAATGGGTCCAAACGGCATTAAACATCTCTATACGGCCGAGCAGATTCAGACCCGGATTAGGGAGCTGGCCCGCGAGATCGAGCGTGATTTTCAGGGGAGCGATCTGGTTGTTGTCGGAGTCCTAAAGGGGGCATTTGTCTTCATGGCCGATCTGGTGCGAGCGCTTAACATTCCTACCAGGTGCGATTTTCTACGCGTGCAAAGTTATGATCGGGATCGCTCCACCGGCGTGGTCCGAATGGAGTTTGATCTGACACAGCCGATCACCGATACCGACGTCTTGTTGGTGGAAGATATCGTCGATTCGGGACGCACTTTGCGATACCTGCTCAAACATCTACAGTCGAAACGCCCGCGTCGCGTCCGTGTGGCCAGTCTTCTATACAAGGAACTCAACCCGGAATTGCGTCCGCTCATCGATTATCTAGGATTTACCGTCCCTAATGTCTACGTCATCGGGTACGGACTAGATTCTCAGGGACGGCATAGGGGGCTTCCGTTCATTGGGTACCCGAAATCGTAGTAACGCCTCTCCCATCCGTTGTGATCTCAATATGTCCGTTGCTGACAACACTTCCCGGTGGCGGCGTGTTGTCTCCCCCTTCCGTTAAGTAGATCGGGATGCCGCGCGCAGCGAGGCGGTCTAGTACTGCCCGGTGCGGATGCCCGTACGGATTGGCGTTGCCGACGGAGATTATTGCGGCCCCGGGGCTGGCGGCGTCGAGCAGGGTCTGATTAGTTGAGGTATGACTCCCATGGTGGGCTATGTACAGAAGATCCACCGGACCGAGCAGGGCCGCCAGAGGCGTTTCTAGATCGATGGCGGTGTAGGGCGGATCGCCGCCGCCTCCCGGCAGGTCGCCGAGACTTAAGTAAGTGAATTGACGGTAAGTCAGCAGAATCGCCATGGAGTGCGCGTTTTCATCGGCAGGGTCGAGCGGCACCATTGTCCCATCGGCGAACCGACCATTGACCGCCAAGACCGTCAGTGTAAGTCCCTCGGCCACCGGTAGTTGTATGCCGGGTGCAGCTTCGTGATGACAGGGGCTGCGCCGATCGGCATAGACCCGCACTGGGGCCGTATCGTCCGGAATGGCGCCTCCCCGATCCCAGCAGGCAACAGGCAGCAGATCGTCGGAAGTGGAGGCAATGCCGTCGGGGCCATCGAAGACCTCCGGTAGGCCGCCGATATGGTCCAGATCGTAATGTGAGGCTAAGGAGAGATCCAGCCGGTCTATACCATGTTCAACAAAATAGGGAAGGATGACATCTTGCCCGGTTCCCGGCGGCCCGCCGTCTATGAGGATGGATGCTCCATTTGGGGCTCGGATCAACGCAGCGTCTCCCTGGCCGACATCGAAGACCGTGATCCGCAAGAGTTGCTCGACGGATGTAACCGGGGCAGTGCTATCTTGGGAGATAAGAGGAGGTAAGGGATGTAGTCCCTGTCCGCATGCCGTTAATCCAAGCAGGAGTGGCAGAAGGTAGGTGCGCCCCATGGTATGTCAGACTAGCAAGACCTATGCCATTATTTCCTACAGTGTAACTGGAGCGCCACGGTCGGGTGATCAATTTTTGTCGGCGCTATAGTGAAATGCATCACCCATGGGCCGGCAGCGGCTCGGTGCGCGGCTTCCGCTGGCATATCTTTTGCTGTCTTTCCCTGCATGAAATGGGCGGGGCTTGGGTTAGTCACTATCTCGACACTTGTTATCGGCGCGGGGGTGCCTGCCGCATATGCGCGCAGCCGTTCAAGCGGAGAGCAGGCCGTACCGTCTCTGGCTGGCGCACCAACGCATGTTGTAACGGAGGTTTTATCATCCGGGCCGCCGTTATCCGCTGTTCATCGGCAGGTTTTGGCAGCCGCCGGGCTGCATGCCCAGGATGCCGACCGCTGGCGCACCGGCGCCCGGCGAGCCGCGGCCCTGCCAAGGTTGCTGCTCGGTCTGCGACATGGGCTGCAGGATGCCGCCGATCTCTCGCTTAAGGATAGTGTGTCGGTGACAAGCGGCGGGGTTGTGATCGGCCCGCGGGCAAGCGATTTTCAAGAACGGAGCGATCGCAACCTCTTCGTAGAGGTTAGGGCGGTATGGGAGCTTGGCGAGCTCATATTTACTCCGGATGAGCTGGATGTCAGCCGGGAGGCGCGGGCGCGGCGACAGGAGATGCGGGAGTTGTTGCAGGTCGCAACGCAATATTATGCGCAGTGGCAGCGGTTGCGTGTGGCGCTGGCGCCGGGCGTGGCGACACCTGGCAATAAGCGGGGATTGTTGCAACTGCAATTCTCCGAGATCGCGGGTGCCCTGGACGCCCTTACCGCTGGCTGGTTTTCTAGCGCAAGCGCGGAGTCATGGAAATCGGGGCAGCGGCCATGATCTTTAGCCGCTGCTCTATACTGATGATGGTTGCGTTGCCGGCATGCGGGCTGCCGGAAATGGACAGGCTGCCCGATCCGGCTGGACGCCAACCGTCTGTAGTTATGGTTGTTCCGTCCGATGGTGCAGTAGTGGCGCAGGTGGAGGAGATCGTCGTTCGGTTTTCCCAGCCGATCGCGGTCGACTCTCTTATCCCAACCTCATTCGCCGTGGTCAGCGACCTGCCGGAAGCAACTGCCACGGCGGCAATTGTCGATGGGTGGCAAGAAGGGACCGAAGGTGGGATAGGCGGCGCGATACAGGTGGCAGCTGAGGGGTTGGAGGCCCGCTTTACCGTAACCGATCCATCTTTCGTAGTTGGCCGGTGCGCGGTCATAGTGACGACGGCTGTCCATTCGCCTGACGGTTTGCCTTTCACCCAAACTCCCGGCCAGGCCTCAACACCCTTTGTCAGTACATTTACAGTGGAAGGGAAGACAATGGCCGCAGATTCGCCTTCCGATACCGGTGCGATGGAATCGATCGTCGGAGAAGGGGAATCGTCATCGCCTGCCATAGGAACTACGGCAGTCATTCCACAACGGATCCTTCCGGAGGAGCTGATGTTAAACGAGATCTATTACGATGCCCCGGGACAGGATACTAATGGCGTGCTATTCGTTGAACTGCGCGGGACACCAGAGGCAGATGTAGGCCATTACGTCATCCATTTTGTGAATGGGGAAAATGGAGTGGTTACCGAATCGATCACGCTGCCCGACGGGGCCTCTATGCCGGCCGATGGCCTGCTGGTGATCGCAGACGGGATGACGGGCAATCTGTTGACCACTCAGGTGCAAGAGGCGGATCTGGTCGATAATTTCGATCCGCAAAATGGACCGGAGTCTGTCCAATTGGTCGATCCGGATGGCCAGTTAGTCGACGTAGTAGGATATGGGACGCCACTTTCTCTATTCGGCGAAAGCGGGCTCCCATTGTACGAAGGCATCCCGGCGACCGATGCCCCAAGTGGGATGAGCGTCAGCAGGGTGCCAGGCAGCTCGGATACCGATAACAACGGGGAGGATTTTGTGGTCCTCGATGTGCCGACACCGGGGGTGGAATGAAATAGATCCCTCGAAACAAAAACGCCCCGCAAATTTGCGGGGCGTTCCAGAATCCGCCAGCTCATCGCTTAGGGTGATAGGCACATCTCTTCAGAGTTTCCTTTAAGCATTGCTGCGAGGGAAAGCGAATTTCGTCGCTCCATCCTTCCTTGTGGTTGGCTACCCCTTCGCCTTCCCGAAGGGACCCCGCTCCGAAGGTTTGCCCCCGCTACACTGCCGATGGCTTTTCCCCGTGGGAATACGGGCTTTTGCCATCCTTCCTCTCCTGAGATCTCCCCGCCTATATGGTCTCTCGCGTTCGGCCGGCCTCATGCTTCCATGCGACACCACGTTACGGCTTCCCCAGGCCCTCCCTTACAGGATAACCTGGCGTGACCCCTTCGCGGATCCCTCCGAACACGATATCCATTTCCCTTTCGGTACTCTGGCGCCCCATTTTGGCGTTATTGCCGTGGTGGCCTCCAACCGTTTGGCTTTACAGTCCCCTCTGGTGTCGTGCCCCCAAGAACCCGCCCACATCACTATGCGCCCTAGTTTCGGTTCGAGGGTTACCTGCCAGCCTCCTAACGGCGGTTGAAGCGCTCCATCCGGCTGCCATCCCTAAACGATGAACTCGCGAATTCTCAAAGAGCAATCATCAGCTTCTGAAGCGCTTAGATCACGGTGTCGAGAGGCATGCAACGGGTAGAGAGCAATCTCCCCGCAAACTCACGCCCGGCGTACAAAATAAAATTGGTGAAAAAATACCACCCACTGTGGATAACAACAAATAGTGTCGACGGGCGCTCAAAAGCGCTTGTTTCTCAGCAAGATGTAAAGGAATAGAGAGGCGACGTCTTAAATTAGGCAGACACACAGAAATCTTTTAAGAAGAAATCGAGATATCCACAACTGTGTGGATAACTATCCCAAGAGCGTCGCTGCGAGGAAGGCGCAACTGATCCATCCATTTACCGTAAAGAAGGCCATGTTCACACGCGAGAGGTTGCTCGGTCTTACCAAGGAGTGTTGATAGGCCAGGCCGACGATCATGATGGCGACAAGTACAAAATAAGGCCATCGTAGCTGTGCAAATTGGCCGAAAGCTATCAATCCCACGACTGTCCAGAGATGGAGGAGGCGCGCGATCGAAGGCCTCATCCTGCGTGGAATATATTATGTCGAATCCGGCCACCCAGCAGCAGACAGTAGCGCAAAGGATCAGGGCCGGGAGTTCGATCGTCCCCCGCACGGCGATCCAGGCGCCCACCGGCG
Organism: Deltaproteobacteria bacterium; assembly: GCA_016183125.1. GTDB lineage: Bacteria > UBA10199 > UBA10199 > JACPFF01 > JACPFG01. The sequence continues at coordinate 1,794 of JACPFG010000112.1, read as the reverse complement.
CGATCCCGAGGGCGAGGCCCAGCACCAGGTGGGTCCAGGTCATGAAGCGCTTGGTATACGAGTAGATCACCCAGACGGCGAGGGCGGCGGGCGCCAGGGCGAAGGCGAGGGGATTGATCGCGTGACAGGTGAAGAGAAAGAGGGCGGCCATGGCCAGACAGAAACCGGCAACATACGGACGAGAGACAATCCCCGCTGGGAGATGACGCATCGCTGTGCGCGGATTCTGCGCGTCAATCGCGTGATCGACCAGCCGATTCCAGGCCATCGCAAATGACCGGCCGGTGACCATCGCGGCGAGGATCAGGAGGAAAGTCCGCCAGCCCGGCCAGCCGTCTGCGGCGAGGATCATAGCGCCCAAGGCAAACGGCAATGCAAAGATCGTGTGTTCGAATTTGATGAGGGCCAGCGTGTGACGAATGTGGGTCAGCATGTCTCACTCCGATGCGGCCTCGGCGGGGTTCACCGGGGTTCGGGACGCGGTCGGCTCGGCTTACGGGCCTCGCCGCCGCTTGGCGCTCGCGCGCCGCGACATCAGCGCCATCGAAGCAGCGCGCTGTGCGACACCCTCACCACGGTGCCCCCGCCTCGCCGCTTTCCGATAACAGTGCTGATTTTCCGCGTCCGTCCCCACGCATCAGCCGCCCCATCGTTTCGTTAATGGTGTATAGGGGATTCCTAAATGATCGACGATTCGGGCTATGACGGTGTCGACGAGTTGTTCCAGCGTTTGCGGTTTGCCGTACCAGGAGGGGGAGGCGGGGAGGACCACCGCGCCCGCGTGCGTGACCTTCAGCATGTTTTCGAGATGGATCGCGGTGTATGGAGTTTCGCGAGGGACGAGGATCAGTTTCCGGCGCTCTTTCAGGAAGACGTCTCCACACCGAGCAATCAGGTCATCGGCCAATCCGTTGGCAATTCGACCGAGCATCCCCATGCTGCAGGGGACGACGACGCAGGCGTCCCACACGTTTGAACCGGACGCGAACGGGACGGAGAAATCGCGCACGTCATAAATCGGCCGGTCGTAACTCGTGAGCGGGATACCCATCTCCGCATCCCAGATCTGCCGCGCGTGTTCGCTCGCCACGATCGCGACCTGATGGGGTGTCGTCACCAGAAAATCGAGCAGTTGTTTAGCGTAAATCGCCCCGCTCGCGCCACTTAAGGCCACAACGGTCCGATTTTTTGCGTCCATGTTACGCTACGTATATGAGGGATCGAAAAATGCAAGGAGTGTGTTGCCTCAGGCCTGCCAGGCCAGGGTTCTGCAAGGAGTGTGTTGCCTCAGGCCTGCCAGGCCAGGGTTAGGCCAGGGTTCTGCGGATCCCCCGCCAGGGGTGAAAACCGGTCGCCTCGGCCATTGCCTGCTGCAGGTCATTGGCATCGAGCAGGTCTTCGAGTTTTTCGCGAAGGGCCGTCTCGACGACATAGTTTTTCCTTAAACCCAATTTCACGCATACGCGATCCAGGGTCTCTTTGAGATCGACGGGGAGTTTTGTCGCGAACGCCGCTGCCCTAACCATGACAGGCCTCCATTACATAGCTAAATCTTACTTAAGGAATATTTATCATGTAAGGAAAAGATTATCTCTTTGGCCAAGATCAGCCCGCAAATGTTCCCTGCCGGCACTTTGGCGCTACGTTTAGCGCGATTGACTTGGCTCCCCCAACCGATTTAGGTGGGTAGTTGCTATGTCACGTCGGTACGATCCACAGACGATCGAGGTAAAGTGGCAGCAGCGCTGGGAGGCCGAAGACCTCTTTCGCGCCGTGGAGGATCGGTCGCGCCGG
>JACPFG010000004.1 GCA_016183125.1 Deltaproteobacteria bacterium | reverse complement strand
GAAATTTCTTATTATCGAAAAACTCGCGGTCTATTGCAACGGCGCTGCCTGGAATGGCCGTGAGTTGCTCAAATACCGAGTGCAAGTGTAGGCGCGCGTAACAAAGGGACGGGACGCATCACATCCCCGTATATTCCGGGCCGTTGCCGCCTTCCGGCGGGCCGTTAATCAAGCCAAAACTGATAGAGGGCGCGAAAGGCGGCGCGGACGGCCATGACGTCTTCGGCGACGAGCGAACCTAAGGTCTTCTGCACGAGATCTGATTCGACCGTCGCGATCTTTCCCAAGCGCACGAGGCTTGGATGCAGCAGTCCCGCATCTGACCACCCCCGGATGAGCACATCGCCGGATAAACGCGCGCCCTCGATTTTGCTCGTAATCATGGCGAGCGTAATGAGCTGGACGTGGGGCGCGTGGCGGATGCACTGGAGCAACAGCGCAGGACGCTTCTTCGCGGAGAGCAGATGCGTGAAGGGGAATTTGACGAGGATGACATTGCCCGGACTCCCCGGATTCATAGACGATCATACTCCGAGTCACGAGGGTCCTGCCACTCATCGAACACCGCTTCCGAGGCCTTCAACAGCACCTTCGTCTCAAGCCGGTGCGCGAAATAATACTCCAGCGCCCGCACCAGCACCTCCTTGACCGGCAGATCGGTCTCCATCGCCTCGTTCTTGAGGAGCTTCAGCCAAATCGGATTGCCTAAGTCCGTTGAAATCCTCGACCCCATATCAAGCGCAGAGTACTGTTTTTATGTTATTCTGTCAATATGGGACAAAAACCCATTACATTCCGATATATTCCGGACCACTTCCCCCCTCCGGCGGGGTGAACCGGCCGCCCTTCGCGGTGATGGCGCCGCAGTGGATGCAGTTGGAGGGATTGATTCGGAGTGTGCGCGGCCCGGTTGCCTCCCATTCGTACACCGCTGCCGGGCACATGTGAATCCAGGCCTCGCCGATGACCGGCGGAATCTTAGTGGCCACGCGAAGGTGATTTGGTTGATCGTCCCGGCTCCGGTTCCCCGCGGCGTGGACGCTGGTGAGTTTGTCGAACGTAAGTTGGTTATCACCCTTCTGATACGATCGTTTCAGCTTGTCATCCACCGGCTGGGCGCTATCGGCCTTAGTGCCGAACTGCCAACCTGGAAATAGTCCGCGCGTGACGGTCATTAATCCCGCCAATGCCGACCCGGCCCAAAAACCGTGATGAAACGCCTGACGCATATTCCGCACGCGATACAAATCCCGCTGAATACAACTGCCCCGAATCGCGGCGCCATAGGTCGGCAGGCCATTCTGAAAAGGATTGTCCACCGACGACGCCTTCAAGATTTCAAAAATCGCTTCCGCCGCATAGATCCCCGACCACATTGCATAATGAATCCCCTTGAGGGCGGGAACGTTCACGAATCCCGCGGCATCGCCGATGAAGCAGGCCCCCGGTACCGATAACTGTTCCGGCAAGGAATAGAACCCCCCTTCCGGGATTGTCTTGGCGCCCCAGGCAAGGCGCTTGCCCCCTTCCAACATCTTGCGGAAAAGTGGGTGTGTCTTCATCTCTTGTAGAAGATCATGCACGGAGAGTGAGGCGGCGGCCGTATCGAGTCCAACGACCAAACCGAGCGAGATTTTGTCGTTGCCCATGGGATAGGCAAAGCTGCCGCCGAATTCCCGCCACTTTCTGCCTAGGCGAAGCGGCCAACCCATCGTGTGAATCACTTTGCCGAGTGGCCGCGGGACCTCCCAGACCTCCTTCACCCCCAGCGCGTAGATCTGCGGATTCGGCCGCCGGATGCCGAAATGTTCCAATGCCGCTTGCGTCAGATGCCCGATCGTCCCCTCGCCGAAGACCGTGCAACGCGCGACGATGTCGCTCCCCGGCTCGAAATTCGGCAATGGTTTTCCATGCCGATCACGTCCCTTGTCGCCGGTTCGGACGCCGCGAACGGCGCTATCGGCAATCAACACCTGCACGCCGGCTGTCTCATTGAGGATCGTTACACCCAATCGTTCCGCCTGTGTCCCAAGCCATTGGCCGACTTTCGATAACGACGCGACATAATTCCCGTGGTTCCGCATCGTCGGGGGAATGATAGGCGCCCGGATCGCCTTGTTCGGTGTAAGGAAATAGACTGCTTCGCCGGGCACCGGATTGAAGAACGGCAGCTGATCGGAGGGAAGATCGGGGAATAATTTGTGAAACGCGCTCGGATTAATGACCGCGCCCGACAGTAAATGCGCGCCCGGACACTTCCCCTTCTCGATAATCGCGATCGGAAAATCACCAAGCCCGGCCTTTACCGCCGGCGCTGTTTCCAACAACTGTGCCAACCGGATCGCCCCCGCCAGACTTGCCGGCCCCGCCCCCACAAAAAGAACGCCCACGCCGATCTGCTGATCGGCGGGCTGTAACTCGCCACTCACGAATTCGCCCGATGTGCCGGGCGGCGGATAGTTCGCGGGAATCTCACCCATGGTGACCGTGCGGTTACCACGACGCCCGACCATCGTCAATCGTTCCTGTTGTGATTTCAACCGGTTATCACCTTCTGGGACGCAATCGGCGCCGCTGGCAAGGTTATCTCCAAGAGACATTGCAGCCGCCAGGCCGGGGAACCGTAGGGATCCCCGTGGTCTGTTCAGGCAATTCGGCGGCTAGGCCGCAAAGGGTTTCCGCGCTGTCCACGAAGGCCCTCGCCCGCCCTTCCCCGTACTCCATGGCGAACGCAATGGCAGCAGCCTTTTTTACCAGGGAGACATCCCGACCTTTCCTGGCAAATTTCAGGTAAATTTCCACTTCTTTACCTTTATCACCACTCAAACGCGTATGCGCCAGGGCATTACCGAAAGGATCGCTCAGAGCAGACAGCGCACCGCCCTTCGGCGCTAGCTGTCGAAGAGCTTCCAATCTCTCCTCTTCTAACTGTTGTAATTCCCCCGCGAGTGTTGTGTCGGAAAGCTCGAAATCACTCTGCCCGAAGAGTGTCTTGACGCCCGCCATTAACCTCGAGGGAACGGCGAGCACTTCTTCGCACCTGGCATCAAATTGGGGGTATCGAGTTCTCTTATATTCCCGAAACACCTCACAATTACACATACTCGCGTACACCGGAGCCGTAAGCCTTGACCTCCCTGCTGAATTATACGCTTGATGGTAGTAGTCATCTATTAGGGCTAGGAGTTCGCCCCGATTGATTTTGGCCGCTGCTTCCTTTGGCACAGAGGGCATTTCCTGTGGGTTGACAGCGGGGACACTCTTGAGCGTAGGTACCGTCTGTTTAGGTGCGTCGGTCACTTTTGTTAAACAACAGTGTTCCTCGATCAAGGAAAACCCTCCCCCATCCCAGCCGGTTTTCTTGTTCTCACCGGAAGGCCCACACTGATTTCTCTCCTCGGGCGCCCCTTCAAACGGATAGTCAAAAAAAGCCACATCCGATTCTCCTGACATCACGGCAACACCCATTTCCAAACAGAGCGTGTCCAGATAATTGCGATTCGGATCATAAAGCCCGCCTGACCAGGCTGCGCACGCCAGATCGTCCCCCGGACTCCGCGGCTGGTGCCACGCCTCGAGAATGGGCACCACCTTCACCGCAGGAAACAACTGCTGGAAGGATTTGGCAATGGCACCGGGCCAGTTCGGTCCCTTACAGAACAATCCGGAGTAGGTCATCGGTAGGAGCATATCCACCACCCCTGCCAGACTCGGAACCCATTGACCGAGTTGGAGCCACTGGTGAAATTCAGGATAGACATCTGCCGAAATGGTTAGTTGGGGAAACAACTGCTTAACCTGCGCGACAAAAGAGAAGACCTCATCGGTTCGCATGAGCCCGCTCAGCAGACATCCGAAATTCAGACGTATACAGTATGTACTGCCCTCACTGAAGGCCAATTAGCGGGTGTTGCCTGAGGCCTGGCAGGCGACGGGTCTTCAATTCACCAGCCTCTTATGCAGCGCGGCGTCTCTTGGGAATGAGGATCGGTTTTTCGTGGGCCAATTTGTAAAGAAGCCACTGATTGAGAGAGATGCCCTGCTCAGTGGCCTCTCGTTCAAGTTCGCGGTGGAGCTCTTTCGGTATGCGTAAGGCAAACCGGCCGCTGAACCTTCTGGTCATGATCGGCTCTGGTACAGGCCGTCGCTCCTTTTTGGCGGCCTGAAGCCACAGTCGCGCCGCGATGACAACCTCATTCAGCGCTTCTTCTTGCGTCTCCCCAAAAGCCGAACACCCCGACAACTCATGAACCGTCGCAATATAGCCCTCGTCTTCCTCGCTGTAAAAAATATGAATTTCGTAGGGCAGTTTCATTCGTCCTCCAACTCCAGGTGATATTTCTCCACGATATTGAGAAATTGGCGTACTTGATACGGTTTGGCCATTCCATGCACATCTTGAAAATTCAGGATCTCGAACACGCCCACCCTCGTATACACCCGATGACTCCCCTTGCTGCCGTGCAACCGAAAACCAAACCGTTCGGCCAGCCGACACAAATCCGCAAATCGCACGTTTTTCCGATTCCGCCGGACCTCCTCAAAGAACCGGTTCCACGAAGACATAGAGTATGATATCGCATATGATATCATGGGTCAAGGACACATTTTGTACGGCCCAAATTTCTCCCGCGGCCTTGCACGGACCCGTCATGGCCACAGGATGGGGGAGGGAGTGAGGACCAACGGGTCGGTACAGATGTACTGCCTCACATGGCGCCGCATTTTCGGGAATCCGGTTTGCCAGAGTCCGGTTTGCCAGGCATTTGCAAGCCTAGCGATGTGCAGCGATTTCCAACTGGGCAGCGTGTAAATAACCCCACTGTAGAGACACTCTGCGCAATAGTTGAGTTAATGCTTGTATTCCAAACTGTGCGATTTATAATAAGTAATATAATTATAGGTACTGATTACACTTAATAAAAATAAATAATAACATATAGTTAACTATACTTTTCTATCCTGTATACCGTATTCTTATAGAATACGGTATTCTCGAATAATTGGTGTGTTGTTGTTGCGGGCGGTCGGGAACTTCTGTACCGTGGAGGTGGGTTATGAAATCGATTTTTCACTATATGGACTATCGTGAGTATCTTAAGGCGGAGTACGCGGAAAGAAAAACTCCACCGAGGGTGCCCTCAAGGTTGCCCGCGCGCTCAAATTGCACCGACGCGAGCGGCGATATTTCGCGGCGCTCGTGCAGTTTAATCAGGCAACCGATCTGGATGCGCGGCGCCATTATTACGAGCAGCTCCTCGAATTCGCCGAATCGCAACGCGCCCGCCAGTTGGAGCGGGAGCAATATGCCTATCTCTCCCATTGGTATTGCCCGGCGATCTTGGAACTGGCGTCGCTCTCCGATTTTCGCGAGGATCCGCAATGGATCGCGGCTGCGCTGCGCCACGAGGTTGTCGGGAGAGAGGTCAAAGAGGCGCTTACGCTGCTCCAGAAGCTGGGGCTGTTGTCGCGCGATGCGGATGGCCGATTGCGTCCCGCCCACGCGGCTCTCACGACGGGCGAGGAGGCGCGGTCGCTCGCGGCGTATGCCTTCCATGAACAGGTGCTAGCCTTGGCGAAGCGGGCGATCCGGCAGCAGGCACCTGCAGGGCGAGAATTTGCGGCGATGACGATGGCCTTAAGTCCCGAACAACTGCGGGCGGTGAAGGAGATGATCCGCGAGTTTCGACGGCGGATACTTCACTATCTTGAACAGCCGCAGGGGACACCGGCGGCGGTCTATCAATTCGGCGCGCAACTATTTGCATTAAGTGAGGAACGATTGTCGGACGAGGGAGAGAAAGGGCAAATCGTATGAAGCGACGTTTCTTGACCATCATTGGCCTCCTTGTCATTGCCGTCGTCGGCTGTGGAACGGCGGACATGGGAGGCGGGGGAGGCGCGGACGGAGACGGAAATGGCGGACAGAATGGCGAGGTCCAGGTCTCGAAAGAATTGGGCGTGCTCTACCGGGATCTCGGTCGCCCGCCATACACGTGGGAGACATCGCCGGTCGATGGTGCGCCGGCTGTGGGCCCGACAGCAGTCGAAGAAACGACGGAAGATTTTGCAGAGATGGTGCCGAATAGCCGGTTGAAGGGAGGCGAGTGGAACGATCACGAACACTTCGCGGAATATTTAACGTGGGCGGGTGATTTTAACGGGGAACTCGTCTACTGGTTCGATGCCGATCCGCGGATTGTCATGATGGTTCGTGACGAAGCCGGCGCGGCAGTTCCGAACGCGCGCGTCGTCCTTACCGATGTCACCGGTGCGTCCGTATACCAGGCGGTAACTGATGGGCAGGGCGAGGCCGTCTTTTTCCCCAACATGTTGAAAGGAACGCAAGACGCGAAGGAACTCACACTAGCCGTAACGAAGGGGGATGCGCGTGCCGAGTCGCGTCAAACGATCGATCGTGCTCAATCGGCCCGTTGGGATCTGCGCCTTGCAACGGTGCCCCGACCTCTCGCCGCCGTCGATGTGGTGTTTGCCCTCGACACAACGGGAAGCATGTATGACGAGATTGGGCAGTTGCGCGAGACGCTGCAGGCGATTGTCACCCAAACAGGGCAACTCAATCCATCGCTCGCGCTCCGGTTGGGACTCGTCCTCTTTCGCGACCGTGGCGACGAGTATGTCACCCAGGTCACCGACTTGACGTCCGATGTCGCCGCGATCCAGGAACAGATTGACGGGGCGGAGGCCAATGGCGGCGGCGACTATCGCGAATCGGTGAGCGCCGCGTTGCACGACGCCGTTCGAACGGTCCACTGGTCGGCGGCGGATGCGGAGGCCGCGCGGTTGATCTTCCTCATCGGCGATGCCCCTCCGCATCTCGATTACGCGCAGGAGCCGCATTATCTGGAAGAGGCGCTCATGGCCCTCCGGCAGGGGATCAAGATCTATCCCGTTGCGGCGTCGGGTATCGACGACGCCGGGGAGTACGTCTTTCGGCAGCTTTCCCTTCTGACAATGGCGAAATTTATTTTTATCAGCTACAACGGAACGGCGCCATATGCCGTGGGCGCGTATGACGAAAATAATCTGGACGAGATTATTTTTACGACGATTGCCGAGGAGATTGCGACGTATGGGGTGGCGAACGATTAACGGCATCCTGGTGACGGTAACGGTCTCGCTTGCGGTCGGCTGCGGTGCGGTGACCGATGTGGGGAACCCGACGCTGGAGCAAATTGTTGGCATCTTCCAAAAACCGTCGAGCGTAAACAGCGGTGGTGATACGGAGCCATCGGCATTGCAGTCTGGGACGACCTGCCGATCTGACGACGCCAAGACGAAGCAGATCATGGCAACCGACACGGCGAACCAGGCGCGATTCGTGAATTTCCTTTCCTATTCCGACAGTACGGCGGACGTGACCGCCACCTATACCGCATCGACCGGTGGCATCAGTTTTTCGGTCAACGATGCGACGGCAGCGCTATCGTGCCAAGGTTCGGCGACATCGAGCGGGGGGACCATTACGGTAACGCTCACCTGCGACGTCAGCACCCCGACGCAAGAGACGTGTTCCATTACGTATGTGAAGGCAAATTGAGGCAGACCGTGCCGTCGTTACGGCCACAGGATGGGGGCGGGGGTGAGGACCCACGGGTTCGAGTCGTCGATGAATTGGGTCGTCTGGTTCCAGCCCCATTCCCAGACGGTGCCGCCGGCCTTGAGGGCGAGGGAGTGGTTGGCGGAGCCGGCGTCGAGGCCTATGATGTCGGCGAGGAGGTTCGTTTGGATCGGCGTGATTTTGCCTGCGCTGATGGCGGTGCCGTCGCCGAGTTGGCCCAAGCTATTATTCCCCCAGGCCCAGACGGTGCCGTCGGCGGCGCGAACGGCGAGCGAGTAGCCAGCACCCCCCGCGAGATGGCTCGGATAGTTAAGCCCGCTGACCGCGCTGACGGGAACCGGCGTCAGGCGATTGGTCTTCGTCCCGTCCCCGAGTTGGCCGCTGGTATTCAATCCCCAGGCATAGACCGTGCCGTCCGCCGTGGCGGCCAGTGAATGACGCCAGCCGGCGCCGATGGCGACAACATCGCCGAGCCCGCTCACTTGCACCGGAGCGGCGCGATCCGTGGTGGTCCCATCGCCGAGTTGGCCGTTGAGATTGTGCCCCCACGCCCACACCGAGGTCTCATTGGTCGCCGGGTCTTTTCGCAACGCGAGGAAATGGCGCCCACCCGCGGCGATCGCGGTGACATTAGCAAGAGTGACGACCTGCACCGGCTTGCCGGGATTGCCCGCCGTGCCGTTGCCGAGTTGGCCGTTGCTATCCGACCCCCAGGTCCAGACGGTCTGGTCGTTCTAGAAGCTCGTTCCCCCCCGCAGCACCCAGCCCCAACTCTCCTGAGCTGTTGATCCCCCAGACCCGCACGGTGGAATCGTTCATGAGCGCCACGGAAAACGCCGTCCCCGCGGCCACGGCCTTCGCGTTCGTCAGGCCGATCGGTTGCGGTGTGTGATGATGTTCGGTCGTCCCATCCCCCAGTTGGCCGCTGCTATTGTTTCCCCACGCATAGACGTCACCGTTCCCGTCGACGAGGAGGGCATGCTTTCCGCCGCTGGCGATGGCCTTCGCGCCGACAAACGCGCCGACCTGATGGGGAGTGTAGGCCGCGAACGTGGCCGAGGCGTCACCCACCTGGCCGTAGAAATTATAGCCCCATCCGACGAGCGTGCCGTTCGCCTGCCGGGCGAAGGCATGGCTCTGTCCCGCGGCGACGCCCTGGATGCCCGTCAGCCCGCCGACCGGGACCGGCGTGAGGCGGTTCACAAATGTGCCATCCCCTAATTGCGCGCTGGCGTTATAGCCCCAGGCCCGGACCGTTTTGTCATTTAACACCGCCATGCTGAAATTTGCGCCGGCAGCTATGTCCACAGCCGGTCCCAGTCCGCTCACCGCTATCGGCACGAGCCGTTTCGTTGTCGAGCCGTCGCCGAGTTGCCCAACACTATTCGCGCCCCACGCACGGAGGGCCCCGTCGTTTAACCTGGCGAGCGAATGATTGAGGCCCGCCGAGATCTCCGCCACGCCCACGAGGCCGGTCACCTGCACCGGTGTCAGCCGTTGCGTAACAGTGCCGTCGCCCAATTGCCCTTCGCCGTTATACCCCCAGGCCCAGACGGTGCCGTCGTCGCGGAGGGCCAGCGAGTGGGTTCCCTGTGTTGCGATGGCGACGATATTGGTGAGGTAGCCGATGCCGCCTTGCCCCAAGACTTGCACCGGTGTCGTCCGCTGCGTCGTGGTCCCGTCGCCGAGTTGGCCGAAGCCATTGTGTCCCCACGCCCAGACGGTGCCGTCGTCCAGGAGGGCAAGCGAGTGGTAGAGCCCGCCGGCCACAACGCCCACGCCTGTGAGGATGTTTACCTGTACCGGCTTGATCTGATCGGCGGTCGTGCCGTTGCCGCATTGCCCGTAGGCGTTCCAGCCCCACGCGAAGACCGCGCCATCGCTTTGGCGAATAGCAAGCGTGTGGGTTCCGCCACTCGCGACACTCTCCATGCCGGTAAGCCCGGCCACCGGCACAGGCGCATTCCGATCGGTCGTCGTCCCATCGCCCACCTGCCCGTTGCTGTTATAGCCCCAGGCCCAAACAGTGCCGTCGCTTAATACCATTACGGAGTGCCCGCCACCGCCCGCCATTCCCGTGGCCGGGGCCACCATCGTGCGGAAGCCAAACGTGTAGTTTTGCGCCAGCGGATTCCCCGCCGGATCTTTCACGGCGGTCGTGAGCGTGACCGTGTAGTTCGTAAAATACTGGAGCGACTGCGTCGGCTTGAATGTTGCCGTGGTGCCGGAATAGCTGATCGCTCCCGCCACCTGTCCGGTCGGGCCGACTACCTGGAACGTCTGGTCGGTGAACGTCGCCGCGTTCATTGCCTCGCTGAATGTGACGGTGATCGGCGAATCGACGGCCACGCCCGTTGCCCCATCGGGAATATTGGCGCTCGCCACGGTCGGTTTGGTCGTGTCCGGCGGCGCAGAACTGAAATCGGTGGCCGCGGGATCGCTGAACTGAGTGGGTCACAGAGCACGACTCCGGGTGTAGTCATGACTCTTCTTTGTCGTGTGCCCACTACTCTAGCATCAGCTTCTTCGACACCTTCGCCAAGGC
>JACPFG010000003.1:10631-23743 GCA_016183125.1 Deltaproteobacteria bacterium | reverse complement strand
GGGATGAGGGATATGCGCAGCGAGCCGCATCGATGGTTATGACGCTGCGGCGAGCGAGGATAAGCCGCGACGAGGCCCGTAAGCCGAGGAGACGGCGGCCCGAATCCACCGACCCCGGCCGAGGCCGCATTCGGATGTGTGAGTCGCACAAGGGCTATTATGTTATCCGCGAATTACACAAATTTTGTTACACTGCCCTACTGTCGTGGCCATTTGACGGTACTAGCGTCTGGCTCTCTGGCGCGCGAGTTGCCAGAGGATGCCGAGCAGACAGAGGAAGATCAGCGCCAGCGCCCATGGAGATCCTTCCGCCGGCGTGTCGAGATGGCACCCGCAGCCGCCGGAAATCCCTTGGACCGTGTCGGCATTCGGATCTTGGAGAGGATCGTCCGCGGCACTCCCCACCTCGACCGTGTCGAAGTATGGGCTATAGGTCGCGCCTAGGACCTCCAGTACCTCTTCCAGATCGTAGCGGACCTCTTCGAATCGACCGCTCCCGGCAATCTCGTCTATCTGCGCGAGGATGGCATCCACCTGTGGATCGAGGTTGGGCGCAGCCTCCGGCTTGGCATCGATCAGGGCGATCTGCCGTTGCAGGTCAACAAGCGCTGCCATGACGGGATCCAGTCGCGTGTCGTGCAGGTTATCTACCCGTCCGATCGCCTCGCGCAGGAGGTCGGCCAGCGTGCCGGCAGATGCCACCTGGCCGGGGAATTCCATCTGGGCCGCCAACCCATGCGCCCATGCCGCCGAGAGACGCGCGGCAAACGGCTGCTCGCTTAACCGATAGATATAGCGGAGCGTGCGCGATGCCCCAGGCGCCATTGCCATGCTCTCCTCTACAACGGTCGGCGTTCCCTTCGGGAGGGCCTTCTCCAGAACCGCTTGACCATCCGGCTTCATGATATCGGCCGTGCTTGGAGGCGTCCCGTCATACCTAAATGTTACGATCGCCTCATGGATCGAGTCGTTTAACACCTTTAGCCGATGGTCTACCACCTCGCCCAGGTAGAAACGCTCCACTTCACCGGCCGGCACGGCAGCAACAATTGCGTCGATCACGCGTTGGCGATCACTTGGGCCGAGCGTGGCCGCGTCGATAATGACCTGGCCTCGGCCGTAGGCGCGGCTGCCGACCCCGCCCAAGGCCTCGGTAAATTGCGTCCAGGGCGCCCCCGTCACCTCTTTTCCTCCGAGGTATACCAGCACGCTGTCCCCCTTGTGGACGCGCGCGCGCAGCTCGCGCAGGATCTTATCTACCGTCGGTCGCTCGTCGAATTTCACCACGGCCGCGTCGCTAGCAAGCACGAAGATATTGTAGGCATCGCTGCGCATCTGTTCGACGAATTCACCGTACGATTCCACGATATGATAGAAACCGTTGGTATCGGCAAGCGCCTCGGTCAGCATCGACTGAATCGGCCGCGGCGTGACCTCGTTAAGATCTATAGTCTGGAGCATGAAGACAAGGACGCGCGGGACGACCGAGTGGGCTTGCTCCATATCCAAGGAGGCGACATCGAGCGTGAGCGTCTGCGTCCCCTCCTGATTGCCGAGCTGATCTACACCGTAGAATGAAAGCGTATGCGGTCCCGAAAGCCCAGCCATAGGGATGGGGCCGTTATAGGCCTGCCATGCCCCGTCATCTAGCCGGAACCAGACCGCCTGTGCGCCGGCAACGGTGTCGGATGTCTGCAGGCCTACTGCTGACCCATCCGTGACCGCTGCACTCCCCACGACTGGTGTGGAGCCGACCGATGCGCCGGTGTTGGGGGGAGTATTATCGACAATCAGCTTGGTGGCCCGAACGATCTCGACGTTGCCGAGGCGATCGGTGCTCCGATATTCAACCAGGTGCTCGCCCTCTTTCGCGATCGTGACCGGCGTCTCCGCGGCGGCCGTCTGCCACGCACCATTGTCGATCCGGTATTCGGTTATGGCCACATCCTCACGCTCGCCATGTCCTAAGAAGGCGATCCCTGTCGCCTGTGTCACGTAATAGACTGGCAGCAACTCCTCCGGCTCGGCCATAACCAGCGGAGGCTCGAGTTTGATGGCCGTCTTGGGTGGGGTCTGATCGTATACGAATGGATAGGGATGCGCCGTCTCGGTATTTTTGACCTGATCGACCGCCCAGTAATTAAAGGTGTGGGCGCCGTCTTCCATGACCGCGTCGGCGAGTTTAAGCATGGACTCATATGTCGTCGGGGCGTCGGCAGCCTGATCATCTACGGTGATCTTGATAGAATCTACCCCTGCGCCGGCATCTACTGCATCGATAGTGAACATGGTCGCAGGACCAAGGTAGATCACACCGTCGATCGTCTCCTGCGGACCGGTGACGGTGAGCGTGGCGGCAGGCGCATCCGTATCGACATGGGCGACCACACTACGGACCTGCTCGGTGTTTTCGATCCAGTCTGCTGCCTGATAGGTAAGTGTTGCCGGTGCGCCTTGCTTTGGCGGCGCGATCGGCTCTGTGTAGACCTGTTGCAGGCCGGCGTCCCACGCGAATGCGATCGTCTTCACGCCGAGCCCGGGGGCGGGATCGGCGGCGCTAAGTGCGATCCGGGCGGCCGCGTCCAGCCAGTGAACGCCGGCTTCGTCTACAAAGCTGTTGCCAATTAACTGAAGCGTTGTCACAGGCGGCACGGTATCGACGATCACCTTGCCGCTTGCGGTCGCATCGCCTTCCAGCGCCTGCGACGTATTGCCCGCCCGGTCGGTCGCGCTTAGCAGATACCCGTAGCTCCCCTCGACTACTACATTATCGACCGCGTTTGTGCCGGGCCAAAAGATCAGCTGGCTGGCCGGCGGGGTGTCGACCAGTTGCGTCACTTGCGTTACCTCGTCGGTGGCGGAAAGGACCGAGAGGGTCGTGGTGATCTGTGTCGGCAATAGGGCGTCCTCCACCGTGTACTCGACGGTCATCGCGTCCTTGTTGATCCCCGTGCCCGGCGAGATCTGGAATGCCTCGGCATTGACGACGGCGATCTCGGGTGGGGTCACATCTAGGACTATCGCGCCTGTTAGCTTAGGCGAGGCATTCCCCTCGGCGTCCTTGGCGATCACGGAATATGTATACTCCCCTTCCGGTGCCATCTGCTCGCCGATCTTGCCGTCCCACGTGGTCGTGATCGTCCCGGCCTTGACCGATTCGGCATCACGCAAGACGACCTCTTCACCTTTTGGACCGATAAGTTTCAAGGTGAAGGCCATCTCAGGCGCGAAGTTCTCGGCAAGCTGCACGGTCATCGTCGCCATATCCTTGATCCCATCGCCGTTGGGCGAGAAGGCGGACGTCACATCTACCAGATTGACCAACGGGGCCTCGTCGTCGAAGGCTAGTTGCACACTCTTTTCCGGCGAGCCGTTCTCCACCCGGTCGATGGCGCGCAGCGTAAGCGAGGTCGTCTGGTTGAATGAAAGTGGTGACTTGTAGATCTGCCAGGGGGCCTCGCCGATCCGGTATTCAATGCGACTCAGTCCCGCGGCATAAGGCCCACCCTCCCCGCCGCTCACCGTGACCGGCGTCTGCAAGGTGATCAGGTACCCGTCGGCCGTCGGTTTTGAGGGAACGCCGACGCTCAGTGTCACCTCCGGGGGGGTTGTATCGAAGGTGAGCCGCCGGGTCCCGATCGGTCCTTGCAAGCCGTTTGTCGTCACCGCAGCGTACTCGAGGATATAATCCCCTTCCGGCTGGTCGGCCAGGTCAAGCGGACCTTTATAATAGAGGAAGTCCCCGCTATTGAGGCGGTATTCTATATGGTCGAGGTCGTCCCCCGCGGCTGTCAATACGATCGATGTTGCCGGACTGACCCATGTGGAGGTCCCCTCCTCCAGGACCGGCCCCTCAAAACCGATCTCAACGCCGGAAACCGGCTCCGATTCGACGGTCTTGAGTTCGAGCGTTACATGGATTGTGTGCGTCGACTCCACATTTCCGACCATATCGGTCGTCCGGTAGACGATCGTGTGGGGGCCAAGCCCCAGGTGGGCGATCGTAAAGGGTTGCGTGTATGTTACGAATGCGCCCCCGTCGAGCGCGTATTCGATAGTTTGGGCGCCTGATCCCTCTTCCCCGGTCTTCGCCACATCCACCGTGGCGATCTCGACGATCGCTAGCGGGTTGACCGTGATCGTGCCGTCATCCAGGATCGTAACGCCGTTCACACGTATATGCGAAAGCGCCGTGCTGTTATCCACGATGACATCGAAGCGCTGCGTGTTGGTGGCCCCACTGGCCGTCGTGATCTCGAAGGTAAGTTTATATGTGCCATCCAGTCCTGTCAGATTCCACGTGGTGTTAAACGTCGGCTGATCGATAGTGTCTAGGTAGACGACGGCACTAGGATCGCCGGCGGGGGCATAGCTCACTTTAGCGACGGCCCCAATGGCGGGGACCTGTTGTGGGGCGGCATCCACCTCCGCCGAAACGGTGTAGATCTGGCCCGAGAGCTGAACGGATTCCCGATAGATCTTGCCTGCCTCGGGTGAAGTGAGCGTCACGCCGGCAATGTCGCGTTTCACGAGCATATACTGGGAGAAATGGTCGAGTAGTGCCGTGAAATGGACGAAATTTTCCGCCTGCGGCGTACAACCCTCGTAGATAATGTCCTCAAGATCGTTTAGATCGATTCCGGCGCAGCCGATGTGCTTCTCGGTAAAGAGCGGGACAAGCTCGTTATTGGCGCCCAGGTGATACAGGTTGACCAGGTGATATTCCGACTCCGCAATGCCGAAGGCCTCCGCTAATTCGCTTTTCGTAAAGACCGCATGGAGGGCCACCTTGCTGCACTTCTTCTCCTGCGGTGTCGCGGCATCGGGATTCTCGCAGAGTTTGATGTCATCGGGTTTGAGATTATAGATAGGCCCGATCGGCTGCGCCCCCGAGGGGAGGGTAAACTTGGCCGATGCTGGATCGACCTCGGCGATCGTCACGAGTTCGGTGGGTGTCTTGACGGTCATCGGATCGAAGATGATGCTTGCGCGCTTAAAGGACGAATAGACCTGCTTGGTTCCGAATTTGGAGAAGACCCCCTTCGTGATCGGCTCGCCGATGGCGACATCGATCGGGACCTGATTGATCTTCGTCGGATCGTTCGGGTCCTTGGCCTTGAGGACCACCGTGTAGTGCTCGCCATTCAGCTCGGTTACATCCCAATAGCCAAGGATGTCTGCCCCAGGGGTCCCGGAAGCGATCCGGACGGGATTGCCGGTGACCGGATCGGTCGTCGGTATCGACTTCCACGCCGGTTTTTCTTCGTCGGCGTCGAAAAAGAAGAGCTGGTAGCCGGTGGGCGCGGTCCCGTAAATCGTCACGAACCGCTTCGGCACGCCGGTCGGCGTGAGGGTCAGACCGAAGGTGTCGTAGATATGGTCGTTGGTTTTTCCGTTAGCGGCATCTCCCGTATGGTAGACAATATCGGCCGGATTTTTGATCGTGACCGCCGTGACCGGATCGCCGCTCGGGTAGACAAAATTGACATTCCAGTTATCGATGTCTACGACGTCTGAGAAGGTGTAAATGTTCAGGCCAGGATCTTGTTTAAGAAAATCGAAATGGTGAAGCCGGTAGCCATCGGCAAGGCTGAATCCGCCGGTCTTGAGCTGAAAATCCTTCGCGTTCAGGTCCTTCACCCACCCGTAGATCCGCCCATCGGCGAAGTGCCGGAATTGGGTGGCGACCAGGTCGTCATCCTCCACTGTCAGATACCCGTTGGCGTATTGATCGTAGAGTTTCACATATGCGGTTCCGGAATTGTATGGGGCGTCCTTAGACGGTGTCGGCCCGCTCTCATTGCCGAGCCAGCCGTGAAATGCGGACATCTCAACATATCCACTGGTCTGTTCCTTATCTATCGGATAGCCGTTGATATCCGTGTGTAAGAACAGTTGATAGCCATCGATCGATCCTGAATAAAACTCCTTCACCTCCGTCTCTTTCTGCCCATCGCCATCGGTATCGATCGAGACCCCTGGACAGGAGGCAACGAGCGATGCGGGAAAGGAGGGTGCAAGAGTTTGCTTCCAATTGTCACCAGAGCCGACATCGTCACCGGCGCCGGGAAGCCCGTGGATCCATTTGCGCTCCGATGTGCAATCTTTCTTCTCCTGGGTCCATAGGATTAGCTGGCCGCTCCCGCCGCAGGGGTGCAAATGTGGTCCGTTCACATTGGCCGCTGGAATATCGAAGATGCTCGCGTCGTCCCATTCATAAGCACCCCAGTCCTCAAATTCGCAACCACCTTCATGTACCTGGTCATGCGTAAATTCATTCTCCAACTGAGTCTTGACTACCCCGGAAAATTGGAAGGGAAAGGCGTACATCACTATTTTTGGATCATTACTATTTACAAACAGGTCTCCCTTCCTCAAAAAGTCGTGCGTGCCCGTCACCAGCGGATCAATTGACGACACTAGCCATGGGGCAAAACCGAAGCTCCCGTAGCGATATTTAGCCGGCCCAAGGCTTGAAGGGACGTCTTTCACGCTCCATCCTGCAAGGCGGTGATTCTTATCGAAGTTGCCGGTTAGGATAGGTCCTTCCCATTTAACAAAGGGCTCGCCAGTCACCGGGTGGACCCAGAGTTTGACGCTTCCAGGAGCCCCTGTGGCAATCCCGACGATATTATCGTACGATTTACTACACTTTAAAGGGATATAGACACATGGTGTGGGTCTGCCACCCAAGTCATTGAGGCATGTAGTATATTGGGTCACTGTGCCTTTACCACAGGTGGAGCTTATGCATTGGCCTTTGATATCATACTCAGTGCAATGTGCATCGTAGCCCGTATTGGTGTGCGAATCAGCCGCATAATACCCGAGCGGCGGCCCCGGGGGAAAGATATAATCTCCCCAATATTTATTATGACCGACCGCGCTGACGTTCCAGATGAACGGAACATTCACCTTTCCGATTGCGTTGGCCCGCCAGAAGAAGTCGGGGCTCCCGACCATCGCATGTTCGACCGGGTCATCGCCTGGGGCAACATATTCGCCGTCGTCCCCCTCCAGGTGATGAATTGAGGCAGGAATGGTGTCGACCTCTTGCGTCTTTACCAGGTGGACGACAGGATAGATCATCTCGTCTGAGATCCCATCGCCGTCTTCATCTGTATGATCCGGGACCTTGCAGACGACTGTTTCCGGGTTGCCGATGTCGTCCGAGGTCGCCGTGATCTTCACATAGACCTTCCCCTTCCCCAGTTTATTCTGCTCCTGCCAGACCGGGTCGACATCGATCCCCTTCCACGAGACACTGATCGAGAGGCCGATCAGCATGGCCCCCGCATCGGTCTCGCCGTACCAAGGTTTCGCGTAACTCTGCGCGAAGTGATCTTTCAGGAGCGTTTTCTTCAGTTGCCCGCCGTTGTCGGGGTCGCCGGAGTAGATCTCGATCGTCGTTGTGGCCAGTTTGGAGAGGGCGTAGCTGATCGTGACGGATGCGGGAATGCTCTTCTCGATACTGCTCCCGATATTTAGCGGATCGTTGACGACCGATACACCGTCGCAGGTCAGCACGTCGCTGGCCGAATACCCCTTAGCTACGGTGACGCCGGTCAGATCTACTTGCGTATGGCCGGTCCCGTCTTCCGATTCCGCCTCGACCAATATCCCATATGTCCCGCCGCTCACCGGCCAGCCTAAATTGTTTTTCCCACCCCAAGTATATTCGTAATGGCCGGCGGCCTTCGGACCCTCCGAGTGCATGAAAACCGACTGCTTGGCCGAGGCAAACGTCTCACCCTCGTAGACCGTGAGCCTCATCATCACCGCCTCGCTCTCATCGGTCACCAGATCGTAGGCCACGGTAATGCCCGGATGGGTCTTGCTGATCGTCGCTTCACCGACGATCTGGACATTGGCGAGCTCAGGCCCTTTATATATAGGGTTGTTAGGGTTTGCCGGGTCGAACGGATCGCTTGCGTCGAAGGGATTGTCCTTCGCGATATTGCCGACCTTCACGACGACAGAATCGAACCGGACGGCACCGGGGACGTTCCCCTTGCTGTCGAGGGCCTTGAGCAGGATCGTGTAGTTGCCGTTGGCAAACCCGGTCGTGTCCCAGACGCCGAGGGTCCCGTGCTGAATCGGCCGGACGGAGGCGTTGGAATTGGGAAATAGGGCATCCGCCGGCTCATTGGCGATATTTAGCGGAGACTGGTTGATCACGGGGACAGGGACGGGAAGCCACGGCGACCCGTTCTCCCCCGCCACCAATGCGTCGGCCTCGGACACCTTCCAGGCCCCTGGGCGATAGTATAGCTTATAGGCTACAAAGTCACTCGTGCTGTCGGCGCCGGCGATATTCGGGTCCATCGCCGCGCCGGTGATCACTACCTGGCCGAATAGCGAAGGTGCCAGCCAGGGGGCAGCGCTGAAATCCTGCGGATATTCGATCGTCGCCTCCACACCTCCGACGATCACATTGGCATCGGCGGCGGTAATGATCCCGGAGGGGCTTTGGGCCACCAGCCGCAGGCGATAGATGCCGTCGGGAATGGCAGCGCCGTTTAATTTTCCGTCCCAGATCTCGCCGTTCTCTCCTGCCTTGCGGGCCGCTCCCTGGAAGAGGACGCCTTTTAACTGTTGGGTGGTATCGAAGACCTCGATCCGGATCGTGGCATCGCCGCTTAACTCGTAATGAAAGAGTGCGGCGTCATCCAGCCCGTCGCCATCGGGTGTAATCACGAGCGGGTGGACATAGACATTGTCGATCATCAGGGCGTCGGGGAGCGGGATCTCCGCCAACTCGTCGAACTCATGAGCGAACTCGCCGAAGGCGAGCGTGTCGTAGCCAAATTGCGAGCGGAAGAGGACACGCTGATCGTAGCCCGATCCGCTGGTAAGCCCGCCGATGTAGGCGTCCTCCACGACCCGACCGATGGTCGGGATTGCGCTATTGCGGTAAGGGAGGAGAAAGTTCCACCCATCTACCGGATTACCCTGCAGCTCTGCCGCCAGCAGGTGTCCAGTGTTGATCGGCACCAGGACCTCCGCTTCGCCGTCCAAGTCGACATCAGCCAATGTGGGTTGCGCGACGATCGAAGCAGGCGCCGCGGGCAACTTGGCAACCACCGCGCCGGTGATCGCGATCAGGTAGAGATCTGTTTTAGTCGCGAAGAGGAGCTCCTCAAATGCGTCAAAGTCGAAATTGGTAAATACGACGCCGCCCAGGATCGGATCGTCGTGCGTTTCATATAGAGTGATCCGTTCGCACGGAGCGCTATAGGTGAACTGCTGGACCTGCGTGCACCAGGTGAATATCCCCTCCGGTGTGGTGGCGATAAGAGCGCCCGTCGTTATCCGGATCTCCGGTCAAGAGGACCGGCGGCCCGTCAAGCTGGGTCTCCGCAAATTTGTCAAACTGGCTGAAATCGCGGTGGAATAGTTTGACCGCCCCATTTTTAAGTCCATAGGCCAGCTCCCAGAGATTGTCTCCGTCGAGGTCGACGAGTCGCGGTGTCTCCACCAAAGCGCTCCCATCCGTGGGGAGCGTAAATTGCCAATTGAGTTTCTCCGCCCCTGTTCCCTTGTAGACATGAAAGACGGGGTCCTTCCCCTCCACCTGGGAGACGGCGAGGATCTCTTCCTGCTGATCGAAATCGGTATCGGTGAGCCGGGGAGAAAGAATGAAACGAGCTTTAGGGTCCGGCAAGACAACCGGCCAACCCGGGAGAACCTCTCCCCGTTTGTTCCAGGCAATCAGTCGCCCGTCGTTGGTGACGGTAACCCGCGCTATGCTACCACCTGCGTCGATCTTTCCGGCATCTTGGATGGGAGAGGCCTGTGCGCACACCGCCATCCCGGCCAGGGCCAAGCAGCGAAACGAGCCAACCCACTTTGCACTCTCAGACCATTTCATCTCGCACCATCAAAAGTTAAATCGTGGTCCCACCGAAATAGTAATCGTTTGCCCATCGCGTCCCGCAAAGAGGCGGCGCATGGCTACCTCGGACGCAAGCGAAAATTTCTGCGAAAAGTGAAATTGCCCGCCGATCCCCACATGCACGGAGAGACCGGAACCTCCCCCAGGTGTCTTCGCGGCATCTTCCACGCCCAACCAGGAGTACCCGACGCCGGCGAACCCGTACGGTTCACAGCGCACATCCCATGGCGCCAGGCGCGCGCCTATTTCCCACCCACTTAATAAATAACTGTCGTCGCTTTTCTCATCCAGACGAAAAGAACTCACCGCCGCCACGTATGGTTCCACCCATGATCGGAGGTTCATACCGAAGTCGATCACGACCCCGAATCCTGGCTGGCTCCCGCTGGCATTAGTAAAGAGATTTCCCCCCAGCAGCGTTCCCAATGCGAACTGCTTCTTCCAATTCCCCACTTCGTCGCTGGCATAGAGCGGGACCGTCTTCATCCCGGCACATAGGAGCCCCAGCAGCGCCACGTGAAACCACTTGTTCTTCATTGGCCTCTCCTTTCTCGAATTACGGACCGAATTTCATGTACGACCATCCCAGAAACGCCCCGCCGGTAAATTGCCCCGACACGCGAAATTGATCGATCGGCTTGATTACGGCATTTCGCAATCCAAATGGGCCGACAACGGTCGGACTATAATTAGCCTGCGGGGCGACTCCAATGTCCTCAAGAAGCTGCAGGTATACGAAAGATTTTTGCCCTACGGTAAAGTATGGCGTCAGCCGCGAAAGAAATGACGGATCAAACAAAAGCCGATTATTTTGGAGGGAGAAAATCTGGATGTCACTAAAACCTTCTGGCGGATGATCGAGCACCTCGTAGCTCACTCCACCTAATCCGAAGAAACCCCCAAGAAAATCGCCGATGCTCTTTAAGACCTTGTATATCTCGTAGAGCGCATTGAGCACACTGACAAGGGCCGTCATGGGATTAGCCGGAAAGAGGAGATTTTGCCATAATGCCTTCCGAATCCATGCCTTTGCCGCCCCTTTCGCAGCCTCAGCAGCCTCCCCTTTGATCTTGTTTCCTATCACAGATGTAGCCGTACCAAATGGTTCCCCAGCATCTGCACACCCACTGAACGCGCCATTGATCGATACGTTTCCGCTGCCGAAGAGGGCATTGCCTGGAACGAGCGCTGCTCGAAGTGCCAACGGGACATCAACCCCCACGTTGCTCACACTCACATTCACGCAGACAAATCCCGCTCCGCCGACATCGTCGACTCCCTCCTGGGCAAATTGCGCCACCGAGGCTATCGCAACTGGTGTGGCCTTGATGTCGAGAAATCCCGTGCCCGTTTCCGGCGAGGGCATGTTGTCAAAGACTACCTCCTGGCCTGCAGCCGACTGGCCCAAGGGGAACCGATAGGCGTTGAGTGAATCGTCAGTACGATTTAGATACCGCCCCGTGCGCGGGTCGTAGTAGCTACCGTCGCCCATGTAATAGAGTCCGCTTTCGGCATCGTGCTGTTCCCCCATAAACCCGAATCCGTACGGATTGTTGCCGAGCTCAAAGGTGGCATTTCCGAAGGGATCGAAGCGAATCCGGTGCCGCACCTTGCCGCTTTGGTCGGTAGTGGCCACTGGACTTCGCAGATCGATATCGTGGAAATAGCGGATCTCGGTGCCATCTAACACCGCAATCCGGTGCCCACCGGCATAGATGTAATGGCGCTCATGCGGCTCGGCAGGGTTTTTAGGGTCCGCCTGAAATTCCGATAGTGGATAGGCATCGTCGCCGTAGTAGTAGATAGTCGGCACCCCATTGACGGTCTTTACCTCGCGGCGGCCCTGGGCGTCGTATTGATAGGCGATATTTGCCTGATAGCCTGTGTGCGCGTCCTGAATCGTCAGTTCCATAAGTCGTCCATGCGGTTCGTCCATATAGTCCCTGGCCAAAACTACCGTATTGTCCGATCGTTCTTCCTCATGCAGGACACGCCCCTGCGGGTCGTAGGTAAGAGCGACCTTCCCAGTCGGGCCGGTCGTATACTCGGTCAGTTGGTTTCCCTTATAGGTGTAGGTCATCAGCCGAAAATTATCGGCGTAACTTAACCTATTTCCATTGGCGTCATAGGTATAGGCCTGGACATAATATGGCTGATCGCCCTTGGCCTTGTAATACTCCACCTTCAGCAGATCGCCGCGCCCATCGTAGGCGTATGTTACGCGCGCCCCGTCGCCATGAAGGATCTCCGTCTTGCGTCCCACGCCGTCATAATTGTATCGTTCATAGAGAAGCTCCTTGTCCCCCTTGGCAAGGCGCATCGAGGCGATCCGGCCGGTCGGATGATACGTGAAGCTCTGCGCAATCCCATTGCCATAGGTCATTGCCTGCAACTCGCCACCCGCGTCGTACGAATACGAAGCAAAGGTCTTTCCCGATCCATCTGTGACCTTCCCTAACCTACCGAGCACATCGGTGGCATATTTGACTTTGAACCCGCTGGGCGATGGATACGCAGTTTGGACCGGGTTGCTGAACCCGTCCCGGACATGAACCGAGCCTAGTGGTGGGAGATCGGGGACGCCTGGAATACCGACAAGTTGCCGCGTGATGGCAAATGTCCCGCCGTCCGGTTCGTAGAAATAGTCATATTCGCCATGCGGATCTGTGACATGCGTTGTCCGCTGGAGACCGAATTTAGGGATCAGATCGGATGTGAAGGGAATTTTTCCGATGAGCTCGTCATAGGTAAATTTCACGTAGGGTTTAGTCACACCGTCTACCTGCTGCGCCACCTCTTGAATCCGGCCCTTTGTATCGTACGTGATCGTATGGATGAGATCGCCCGCAGCGCCCGGCACGGCGACCTGACTTGGCTGGGCAAACCCGGCATAGCTGACATTAAGATCTGCCCCATGAGGCTCGGCCAGTTTGGCAAGCCTTGAACGACTATCGACGACGTGGATGGTGATATTCCCGGCGGCGTCCTGGGTCTTAACCAGGTTCCCCAGTTCATCGTACCAATAGCGGGCCATCGCCGGAGCGCCGCCGAACCGGTCTACCCCTACTACCCGCTGGGCGGCATCAAGATAGTAACGGAGAATTAGGTTCCCGTTCTGCACTACCGTGGCGGTATCGACCGGGATCGGCCCCTGGAGGCCAAGGAGCTTGTCGCGCCCATATGCTATGTAAAAGGTTTCTCCACCCGGATAGGCGAC
>JACPFG010000003.1:0-10624 GCA_016183125.1 Deltaproteobacteria bacterium | reverse complement strand
GACACGAGTGACCCGGTCGAGCCCATCGTATTCATAGAAGATCCCTCCGCCGTTAGGATAGACGACCTGAGCCACCTTTTTGTTGCGATGATAGTTAAAGGAGGTAACGTGCCCCTGGGCATCGGTGGTGGAGCGCGTAAGGCCGAGCCCATCGAGTTGTTGGATCGTTGAGAGCTCTTTGCCGGCCCTAGTGGAATCCTTCGTAGTTGTAATCATCTGGCGTTTGGCTACATTTAGCGTCCTGATCAACTGTGAACCATTGAAATAAATGATACGAGCAAGTTCCCCAAGCTTATTGAAATTAAAACAATGGCCCAGCAGATTGGTGTCCACCTGCGCCAGGATCTTTCCGGCTGCGACGTTATAGATATGCAATTGGGCCGCCGGGAGGTTTTGCTGAACGAAATCGGCTACCTGCTCCTGAGTGATTTTATCTTTCTCAAGGAGCTGATTGAATTTTATATAGGTCTGGGCCAGCTCTGAGGGCTGTTCCCCCTCGATTATGGCCGTTAGCAACTGCTGATTGAGCTGCTCATATCGCCAGGTCTTAGTAGGGTTCGCGGGATCCGTGTAGTCTTTCAAGTGATCGCATCCGATCAATATTTCTTTCACCCCATCGTCATCCATATCCATTCCCTTGCTGCCTAATTTGGCCGCTGCCATCACATCGCAATAGTGGTAAAGATAAGTGGTCATCACCCCTTCATGATCGAGCTCGGCGATCAGATTTCGGTAGGCCAACCAACGATTGCCGTCACCTTCGTTCGTTTCCGCCCCGATCTCGTAGAGGTACCTTTTGATCGGGATCGCTGCCCCATCCACAACAAGCTCAACCTGACCGAGTATATAGGGGAGTCGCGGTTTCACCGGGATCAGGCTGAAGAGTTTCGTATATGCGGCATCGATGTATTGATACACCTCGTTCCAGTGCTGTTCCACCCCTCCGTCAGCCACAAACTGCGCGGCCTGCTGAACAAGCGGACCAAGATTTGCCATGACCTGCTCACGCAAGAATTGCATTCCATTTCGATATTCCTCAAAGGAGTCCATTTCCTGTTCGGAAACGATATTGAGATGATTGAGCAACGCAGCTCGAATTCCCTTGAGAGCAGGGATGGCATCCATGGCCATCAGGACATCGGCGACCGTAGCCTTGATCTCGGGCGTGATTAACTGCTGTTCGATCTGCTTCATGATCTCTTGTCCTGCCTCATCAAGAGCAATCGCTTTCGTCGGGTTTGCAAAAAAAATGGCTCTGATAATCAGCGCTAGCCAATCAACGTTAATGCGGATATCTTTCACATCCAGATTCAGCACGTTCGCATAGGAACATTCCACCGGCAGGAACGGCTTGAAGTTGAGCGTAAGCGTTTGCGGATTCCCGATGCCCCCGTCCGCATTGAGCATGGTCTTGGTCCGCGTGATACTTTTCACGTCGTTGGAATCGCAGTGATAGGCGTAAGAAATAGAACCATTTGCAGGATGCGTGCTGGCAATAAGCCGCCCATACGAGTCGTATTGATTCACCGTCTGGACGGGCACTCCGTCTACTATACTGGTGATCGTTCCCATCCCGTTAACGATCGCCTTCTCCTCGCCTGTCTCTGGATCGACCCCTGTCGTCTCTGCCCAATCATATGTCTCCGTATATACCTTGCCATTGTATTCCAGCGACCGCTGCGTGAGCACATTCACACCCGCTCGATTGGCATATTGATACATAGTTATGGCTCCGCCGGTATCGTACACGCGCGTTAGCAGCGGCATGGAGACGACATATTTTTGAAAGAAGTCGCCGGGGTCGCTTGCGTCGGGAAACTCGGTGGCGATGACGCCCTTGACAGCACCGGTAAAAATCTCGTAGCGCGACACCCCGCCCAATGGATTCGTGATCTCCAAGATGTTTGTCGGATCCTCCGAAAAGACCGGACCGATCTTGCGGACCTGCGGCAGCCCCGAGGCATACCCATAGGCATACGTGCGAACCGTCCCTTCCGGATCGACGAGCTTCGTGATTCTTCCCTCGCCATCACGTGTATATGTCCACGTGGCCTTCGCCGGTGAATTGGTCCCATAATGGGTCCGGACTTGCACTTGATCAGGCTTTTCGATTACGCCGATTGTGGTCTGCCCCGTCTGCACCAATGTTACGATATTATTGGGATCAAGAGAGTTCGCGCCACCCGGCGCCTTGATCCGCACCTCGTTGCCAAACTTGTCGCTGATGTTGGTGATGAAGAAGAGGCGGGCCTGCCAACCTGGGAAGTTGTAGTGCTTGTCACATTGTTTTCCCATTTTCCATATGACGAAGTAGCAGGTTTCGGTTTCAATATAGCTTTGGGCCCCGACGACATCCTCAACCGTCCCACCACCACCTTTTACGAACCCGACGTCCGCCGGCGAGGTCCCTATAAGATCCGCCTGGGCCACGAGATTCTTTTGATAGCCGAACCCGTCACGCGAACTAAACGTATACTGGGTGCTGTTCTGGTCCTCTATCATGAGACGATCGCGCAGCACGGTGAAATCTTTGTCATCTACTTTCTGAATATCTATCTGATCAAAATGATGGCTCCCTATGATCTTATAGTTTTTGCGGAACCCCTTATCGGCGGTACTTATGAAAATTACCTGGCCGTCGGCCTTGATCAGAAAATATGCGGTGAGCTTTTTGTCCTCTTTGCCAAGCTCAATCTCCATTCCGACGGCGCCCACAATCCCATTGACGGCGAATTGCCACTGGTCGACCTTAGTGGAGATCCGGTAGAAACTCTTTTCCCCCACGCGCTCGGCAACGAGGCGGGCCAACCGCCCGAGCGGCGCATCGGTGGGGAGTGTGTAGACGTAGTCATCCACCTCTCCGTAGCCCTGCTCATGAAAACCGGAAAAGATATAGTCGCTGAGCCCTAGCTTGTCCTTGTCGGGATTAAACGTTGGTGTGATGGAGAGGCCGATCTCACCCACCTGCATCGTAAAATCCTGCGGGTTGATGATCAGATGGCCGTCGGTAAGGTTGATCGACTCTCCTGTGGAGAATGCCTGATATGGTGTATACGAATGGGCCCCCTCCACGTTTGCATAGCCGGTGGGCGGGGCGGTGGGGAGCCGCATGTCGTCCTCGGCAAACACCGGGCGGCAGATTGCCGCAAGGAGGAGGCCGAGAAGGATGGGGAGAGGGTATCGCATGGTTAAAAGACCTGTGCCCTGAACCGATCTACCACCAGTAATTGGCCGTTGCCGGAGAGTGCAACACCGCCTGGAAACTCGAAGACACCTAATGAATTGCCGAATCCGCCGAATATTCTGGCCAGTGTACCGTCGGGGCGGAGCACCACCACACGGTGCCCCGCCTCGTCGGTCACGAAGAGTTCACCGGTAGACCCCACGGCGACACCTACGGGAGCGAAGGCGTCATACACGCCTAGCCCCAGCGATTCCGCCGTGATCTCTTGCATAAACACCCCGGCGGAGCTGAAGATCTGCACCCGGTAGTTGCCGCTGTCGGCAACTATGATCCGACCTTGGTTATCTACAGCCACGTCCTTGGGAAACTTGAGTTGGCCAACGCCGCTCCCTTCCCCTCCGATGCTCATCAGCGGGTTTTTCTTTGCCAGCCCGAATCGCTGCACCCGGTGATTGAGCGTGTCGGCTACAAATAGATCGGCGCCATTCACTGCCAACCCGCGCGGGAGGGCAAATTGCCCCAGCTTCTGGCCCAACTCGCCGATCGTGTAGAGAAAGCCGCCTACGGCCGAGAAGACCTGGATCTGGTGATTCCCTGTGTCGCATACGTAGATCTGCCCGGTCTCGTCGACCGCCACGTCGTTTGGCGAGTAGAAGAGGGGCTCGCCGCCGGTAAGCGCGCCTAGCTTGGCGCCAGCGGCATCAAGGATATGCACCACGTGTTTTACAGGATCGGCCACGTAGAGTTGTGTGCCTGCGGGGTTCCATGCCCCGCCGTACCGGTACGGCTCAGCAGCCGGTTCGACCGGCTCGAAGGCAAACGGGATCGCCCGCTGGCAATCGAGCAGGTCCGGAATGCCGTCCCCATCGTAATCGGGAAGGTGCGCAAGATCCCCTCCCGCCTCTACCCCGTCTCCCAGGCCATCGCCATCTGTGTCGGCCTTAGTCAGCCCCGAGCCGAGGATCCGCTCGGTGAAATCGCCGAGCCCATCGGCGTCGGAATCTGCGGCAAAAGGATTGCTACCTAGCTCTCCCTCCTCCCGGTCGGTGATCTTGTCGCCGTCTGCATCCGGCGGAGTCGATCCGGCCGTGAAGGGATCGGTCCCCTCGCTCTTCTCCAGCTCGTTCGGATAGCCATCCCCGTCGATATCCCCGTCGATCAGGTTATCGACCCCGTCGCCGTCGATGTCGCCGCTTACCGCCGCATTGAGGCTTGCGGTATCGATGACATCGACCACGCCGTCGTTGTCGTCATCCGGATCGGCATTGTCCCCTATCCCGTCGCCGTCGGCATCGATCCATTCTGCGCCGTCCAGAGGAAATCGGTCGCTCGAATCGACGACCCCATCATTATCGTCGTCGGGGTCGGCGTTATTGCCAAGCCCATCTCCATCGCTATCCACCCACTCGGTCGGATCGAACGGGAATGCATCTTGCGGATCGGCCACACCGTCGTTGTCGTCATCGGGATCATCGCCGTTGGGCAAGCCGTCGTTATCTGTGTCGCCTGGGAATGGGTCGTTGATATCGAGGATGCCGTCAAAGTCGGCGTCCTCCGGGAGCAGCGCCCCGCCCCCGCCGCAGCCGACAAGACCCAAGGCCAGCAGCAGCAGGAGGAGACCAGCGCGGAGTAATCGATAGAATCGGTCGTGGTGAGTAGACATGGCCGATCACTTAAAGAGCAAAAGCCATGCCAGATCGGATGATTGCTAACCTATGGAACTTTAGCCGGCGTGTTGTCGAGAAACTGAACAGATTAAGTGTTAGGGTTGCGGGATTTGAAACTAACTAATCACTAACAGATTAGGTGTCAGATTTAGTTCCCGGTAGGTGGAGCAGGGCAAAGATATGCCGCGCCTCGGGGGGGGCGAGCCATCGAAGAAGCGGAATGTAGACTATAATAGCGGCACCGATGACCAGCGCCAGTCGCCAGGCAATGGCTGCACGACCTATGGCCGTCCAGACACCGCACCAATGGCCGACAGCGCCCACCGCTGCCGCCATCCCTGCAGAGGCCAACACGATGCCTGCCACGCCCCGGGCCGTGCTGCGAAGCCCTAGCAACCCCAGCCTGCGGCGCAGGCAGAAGAGCAGGAGCGCAAAGTGGACGGCCGACGCCAGCGCCATCGCCATGGCAAGCCCCTGATGGGCAAACGGCCGCATCAGGCACAGGGCCGCGCCGGCATTTATCGCCAGGCCGACAGTAGCGATCTTAACGGGGGTCTTTGCGTCCTTCAGGGCGTAAAATGCCGGCACAAGATTGCGCACGCCGCTAACGAATGGGATCCCGGCGGCGAAAAAATAGAGCGCGGCTACAGTCCCTCTGGTGGAGACATCCGTGAAGGCGCCGCTTGCAAACAACGCCCGAACGATCGGGTAGGCCAGTAGGATGATCCCGACACACGATGGGATCGCCTCGGCCAACGCCACGCGAAGCCCGAAGTTTACCGTCCGTTTGAAGGCGGAGGCATCCGAAGCCGCGGCATGATCTGAAAGGGTCGGCAAGGAAGCGGTGGCGATCGCAACGGCGAAGATCCCCAGAGGAAACTCGGTTACCCGGTCGGCATACCAGAGATAGGCGACACTTCCGTCGGCCAGGAACGAGGCGAGCAGTGTGATCACCAGGACATTCAGTTGATAAACGGCCCCGCCATAGATCGACGGCAGCATGATGCGCCAAAGCTCGCCAACGGCCGTATGCCTGAGCGCTAAGGTCAGTCTAGGCAACATCCGCTCTCGAATGAGCGACGGGAGTTGTACAGCCAACTGCAACCCGCCGCCGATCAACACACCGATCGCCAACCCCATCGTAGGTTCTGCAAACCACCTGGAAAGTCCGAGCGCCCCCGCAATCATGGCCAGATTAAGAAAGATCGGCGCCGCAGCCGGGGCCGCGAAATATTTGAGCGTATTTAGCATCCCCATGAACAGCGCCATGCAACTGACAAGAAGCAAATATGGAAACATCCAGCGCGTAAGTGTTACGGTGAGGGTGAACTTCTCCGGGTCCTCGGCAAAGCCATAGGCTACGCCGCGGACGATCCATGGCGCTAGGGCGACCCCGATTCCGACCAGGAGCAGCAGCACTATCAGCAGGACCGTGAAGATCGCGTCGGCCGCCCGGCGCCCCTCTGTCGGCGAGCGTTTGTAATAGTCGGCGAAGATCGGGACGAAGGCCATCGTTAGCGCACCTTCAGCCAGCAATCGGCGAAGAAGATTGGGGATGCGAAAGGCTACATAGAAGGCATCCGCCGCCATCCTGGTGCCGAAGACATGGGCAATGGCCACGTCGCGGGCGAGCCCGGCGATACGAGAGAGGAGGGTGAAAAACCCAAAGACACCGGCACGGCGGCTGATCAGGTGCGAGGATTCCTCTCCAGCGGTTGACATGGGGAACGGTTATACGTGGATTATCACTGCAGGGCTAACATTTTTTGTCTATTCGCGTTTCCGAGTGGGTAAAAGCAACCGGTGGAGTATTAACGGAACAAATCGCTATGGGTTCCAGTCCGTTCAAAGCGGACATGCCCTTTCTCCAGTGTGTAGATTAGGACCCAATCTGGCCCAATATGACAATCGCGACTGCCCCCCCAGTTCCCCTGTAACGGATGATCCCGATATTCGGGAGGCAAAGGATCTCCTTCAATCAGCAAGTCGAGCGCGTTCTTCAACCGCGACAAATCCCATCCGCGTTTGGCGGCATGTTTCACGTCCTTCTTAAATTGATTAGTGCGGCTGAAGGTCCTCACAAACCGAGATCTCTGTAAAGATCGTCCTTGGCGATAAAGTGCTTCACCTTCTTATCAGCCCTGCTTTCGGTCAAAACTTTGGCGGTCAGTCTATTGGGAATCCTCACCTCAAACGGAAGGCCCCGTCTCAGCTTGATCTGACGATAGAGCAAATAGATGGTTTCAGAAACGGTCAAGCCCAGCCTGGAGAGTATTCTCTCCACCTCGTCCTTCAAGGTCGGTTCCATCCGGGCGCGGATGACGCTTGTTTTATGCATAGGGATGAGTGTAGCCCCTTTGTAGCTACGCTTGCAAGGGAAATACACATTTGACATTGCTTGACAGCCGGCGGGGCGCATGGTAGCCCGCACCCTCACTATGGCGGAGCCGGCTAAAAAACTAGGCAAACCTGGCGGCAAGGCGAGGACCGGGCGGCACAAGTCGGCCATCAAGCGGGCTCGTCAAGCCGTCCGGCGGCATCGGCGGAACACCATCTATATGAAACGGCTTCGGGCTGCCTTGAAGGCGGTGCGACAGGCCGTTACCGCCAGGGATCGGGCCAAGGCCGGCAGCGCATTAAAGACAGCTCTTCCTCTGATCGACAAGACCGCTGTAAAAGGGGTGATTCCGAAGCGCCGGGCCGCCAGGTATGTCGCCCGTCTGACGGTAGCGGTTAACCGATTAGCTGCATGATGGTGCGCGTCAATATTGTCCTTCCCGGCACGCGACTCCTTTTCAAGGCCCGATCCGTTCCCGATAAAACATCGAATCCCCGCCGCAATCCCTCCGGGGAGCAACGCGCGGCCTGTTCCGCATACCCTTTCGCAAAATAGGGGGCAACTTTAAGGACGGCAGCCAATTCACCCGGACGACCATTAGCCAACCATTCCTGCGCGCGAGACAATAAACGCCAGTGCCGGGCCAGCATCGCCATTACTCTGACCGGCGGCTCACCATGGGTAAGTAGCGCCTCAAGCGTGCGCAGGGCCTCCAGCCGGTCGCCATGCCCGACGGCATCGCACAGTGCGAAGATCGATCGCTGCGAGGTGGCGAGCACTATGGCCTCTACATCGGCCACCGTAACAAGCAGTCGGCCCTCGGTATAGCAGCAGAGCTTGGCGATCTCCTGTGCGATGGAGCCCAACTCCGTCCCCACCGCGTCTACCAGCAGGCGCGCCGCCTCACGCGCAATCTCCCTCCCTTGTCTTTTACATTCCATCCGGACCCAGTCGGGGAGTTGATTGGCGTAGAGCTGTTTGCAGTCGATTATCGGCACATTGGCGGAGATCGCCCTATATAACCTCCCCCGCTGGTCAAGTTTCTCCGCCCAGAGGAGAAGCGTCGTTGCCGCATTCGGAGTGGAGAGGTACGATCCCAACGCCTCGTCGCTACCCTTCTCCCATGCGCTGATATCGCCGACAACCAGCGCCTGCCGCTCGGCAAATAGATTCAGGCTCCTCGCGGCGTCCATGGCGGCAGCAGCATTGACCTGACCGGCATCTAGCCTGGTAGGTTTGACAGGCGCTTGGCCATCTACGGCCAGCGCCGCTACTATCCGCTCGATGGCGCCCTGCCGCAGGTAGCCTTCCGGCCCGTGGAACAGATAAATATGATCTGTTTTGCCCGAACGGAGCCGCTGGTCTAGTTCGGTTACATTCATTCCTTCACCACAAAGTTGATCAATTTCCCCGGCACGCAGATAGCCTTGATAACCGGACGGTTGCCGATAACAGTTCGGACCTTTTCGGTAAGCGCCGATTCCTTGACCGTTGCCTCTGGGCTTTCGGCCGGAATCATGATCCGGTCGCGCAATTTTCCGTTAACTTGAACCACCACACAGGACATCTCCTCTTGAAGCCATTTGGGATCGGCCGACGGCCAAGTCACAGTTGCGATGCACTCGGCATGGCCGCACATCTCCCAGAGCTCGTCGGCCAGATGCGGCGCGAAAGGTGCCAACAGACGGGGCAGCAACTCGACGGCATCCCGGGAACATCGCTCCCCCTGTACCGCATTGAG
The DNA here is from genome assembly GCA_016183125.1 of Deltaproteobacteria bacterium. Lineage (GTDB taxonomy): Bacteria > UBA10199 > UBA10199 > JACPFF01 > JACPFG01. The sequence goes on along the minus strand of JACPFG010000003.1, from coordinate 1,694 downwards.
ATACTCCATCAAGGCGGAGAGCGCGGTGTTGAAATGGAGCCGCTCGATATCGTCCGTCACGCGACGGATAGTCCTATGTATAAGCCGACACTCCGCATCGTTACTTGCGGCCTCAGTTCCTTTAACGTCTACGGATGTTTCAACCCAGCCATCTACAAATCGCCATACACGGTTGAGGAAACGTGACATCCCCTCCACTCCCTGCGCGGACCACTCCAAGTCACGCTCCGGCGGGGCGGCAAAGAGGACGAAGAGCCGCGCAGTGTCGGCACCGTACTTGGCGATCAGGTCATCCGGGTCGACTACGTTCCCTTTCGACTTGCTCATCTTCGCCCCGTCCTTAACGACCATACCCTGCGTAAGCAGTCGCTCGGCAGGCTCGTTCGTCTCGCTGAACTGGATGATCCCCAGATCGCGCAGAGATGGCCGACGGCATGCTCGATCCCGCCGATGTAGTGATCGATCGGCATCCAATAGTTGACCTCTCCGGAATCTGCCGGCCCACCGGCCGCTGATGGCGAACAATAGCGGAGGAAATACCAGGAGGACTCGACAAACGTATCCATCGTGTCGGTCTCTCTGCGGGCCCCCTTTCCGCAACGAGGACAGGTCGTCTTAACGAAGCTCTCGAGTTTTGCCAGCGGTGAACCCCCCTCTCCTGTCAGCGGCACATCGGTCGGCAAGACAACCGGGAGATTGGCCTCCGGGACCGGGATCGTCCCGCACGCATCGCAGTAGACGATCGGGATCGGTGCCCCCCAATATCGCTGGCGCGAGACACACCAATCCTTCAACTTGTATGTTACTGTTTTATGTCCAAGCCCTTTAGATTCCAACTGTTTTACTATAGCTGTTTTCCCCTCATCGCTGGCCAGTCCATCGAATTGGCCGGATGCGATCATTCGACCTTCTCCCTCGTGCGCAGCTGTCATCGTAGCTGGATCTAGCAGATCGCCTTCCGGCTGGATCACGACCCTGATCGGCAGACGGTACGCACGCGCAAACTCGAAGTCGCGCTGATCGTGCGCCGGGACCGCCATGACGGCGCCGGTCCCGTAGCCCATCACCACGAAATTGGCGACGTAGATGGGAATATTGGCGTCCGTTATCGGGTGGCGGCAGTAGGCCCCGGTGAAGACCCCTGCTTTTTCGTAGTTGCCGGAAAGCCTCGCCTCGTGGTTGACAGCTGCTGCCTTACGGACGAACTCGGAGACCTTTGCCTCATGCGGCGTGCCGCGTGTCAGTGTGTCTACCAGCGGATGCTCCCACGCCAGGCTCATGAATGTCACACCGAAGAGGGTGTCCGGTCGCGTCGTGAAGATCTCGATCGCATCGGTGACAGTCGCGCCTCCAGTTTTGAGCGGTTCGAGTGGAAAACGGATGAGCGCCCCTTCGCTCCGGCCGATCCACTCCCGCTGCATCACGCGGACCCGTTCCGGCCAGCCGGTCAACTGCTCTAGATCCCTTAGCAGCGCCTCTGCATAGTCGGGAAACCGCAAAAACCACTGCTCCATCGCGCGCAGCACTACCGGCCCGTCGCAACGCCAGCAGACGCCCCCTTCCGCCTGCTCGTTGGCGAGCACCGTCCGGCACCGATCGCACCAGTTGACGTTAGCATTCTTCCTAAAGGCGAGCCCAGCCGCGTACATCTTCGTAAAGATCCACTGCTCCCAGCGATAGTAATCAGGTGAGCT
>JACPFG010000111.1 GCA_016183125.1 Deltaproteobacteria bacterium | reverse complement strand
CGGTCGTCCCTCGCACACGCTTGCGTGCGACGGCGGTGCAAGACGGCGACCGGATCGAGATCGTCCGCGCGGTGGGAGGAGGATAGAGGCCAGATGCAGACAGCAAACTACAAGATTGGCGACCATACGTTCCGCTCCCGCTTGATAGTCGGGACGGGGAAGTATTCATCGTTCCAGCTAATGCAAGACGCAATTGCCGCCAGCGGGGCCGAGATGGTCACGGTGGCAATACGCCGGATGAAACTGGACGGCGCGCCGGAGGAGAATCTGTTAAATTACCTGGACCGCCGGCGCTATACGCTGCTGCCGAATACCGCCGGATGTTACACGGTTAAAGATGCCCTGTTCACCGCCCACCTGGCGCGCGAGTTACTGAACACTCCTCTCATAAAGATCGAGGTGATCGGCGACGAGAGGACACTGTTTCCCGACAACGAGGGGCTGCTTGAAGCAAGTCGACAACTAGTGAAGGATGGATTCACTGTGCTCCCCTACTGCAGCGACGATCCGATCGTGTGCAAAAAACTGACCGACATCGGCTGCGCCGCGGTAATGCCGTTGGCCGCCCCGATCGGCTCGGGGCTCGGCGTGCGCAATCCGCATAACCTACGAATCATCCGAGAGACGGTGCGGATACCGCTGATAGTCGACGCCGGTGTCGGCCAGGCCTCAGATGCGGCCGTTGCAATGGAGATCGGTTGTGATGCGGTGCTGATGAACACCGCGATCGCGGGGGCGAAGGATCCCGTGAAGATGGCCAATGCGATGCGGCTGGCGGTGGAGGCGGGACGCGCCTCGTACGAGGCGGGACGAATACCAAAAAAACTGTATGCGACAGCCAGCAGCCCGGTGGATGAATGCGTAAGGGGAGGTTAGGAGGGGTTACGAAAGAGGAGTCACCCCCTCTTATTCTAAGAGGGGGAAGGGGCCAAGGAGGCAGACAATGCGAGCGCCATGGATTGCGAAACGCCTGGACGACCGGAAACGGACGCAGATGTATTATGCGAGGCAAGGGATCGTAACGGAGGAGATGTCCCACGTGGCAAAACGTGAATCCCTGCCGACCGAACTGGTCCGCGCCGAGACAGCTCGGGGCCGGATGATCATACCGGCAAACATCCATCATCCGAATCTTGAACCGATGGGGATCGGGATAGCGGCCAAGTGCAAGATAAACGCCAATATAGGGAACTCGGCCGTCACGTCATCTATATCGGAGGAGGTGGAAAAACTTCGGCAGGCCGTAAAATACGGAGCCGACACGGTGATGGACCTCTCGACCGGGCGCGATATCGACGCCACGCGTGAGGCCATCATCGCCGCCAGTCCGGTCCCGATCGGAACGGTCCCGGATTTTCTCGACATGATCGAGCATCAGGCCAAACAGGGCGTCGATTATCAGCCTATTCATGCGGGGATCTTGCTCGAACACCTCCCGCTCACGCACAAGAGGATCACCGGGATCGTCTCCCGCGGAGGAGCCCTCATCGCCTACTGGATGATCTATCACAAGAAGCAAAATCCGCTCTACACACGATTCGACGATATCTGCGCGATCTTCAATCGCTATGATTGCGCCTTCTCGCTCGGCGACGGCCTGCGGCCGGGTTGTCTTGCGGACGCCTCCGATGAGGCGCAGTTCGCGGAGCTAGCGACACTAGGCGAGCTGACGAAACGGGCCTGGGAACACGACTGCCAGGTGATGGTCGAGGGCCCGGGGCACATACCGATGGATCAGCTGGAGATGAACGTGCGCCGCCAGATGGAACTGTGCCACGAGGCCCCGTTTTACACCTTGGGTCCGCTCGTAACCGATATCGCCCCCGGCTACGACCATATCACCTCGGCGATCGGCGCCGCGATGGTCGGGTGGTACGGCGTTTCGCTCCTCTGTTACGTGACACCCAAGGAGCACTTGGGACTTCCGGACGCCGAGGACGTTCGCCAGGGGGTGATCGCCTACAAGATCGCCGCACACGCCGCAGATCTGGCGCGCAAGCGTCCCGGGGCGCGGAGTCGGGACGACGAACTGTCACGGGCCCGGTTCGCCTTCGAGTGGAATCGCCAGTTCGAATTGGCCCTCGACCCTGCGCGCGCCCGAGAATATCATGACGCCACGCTGCCGGATGAATATTTCAAGAGCGCTGAGTTCTGCGCAATGTGCGGACCTAAGTTCTGCTCGATGGCGGTCACGCAGAAGATCCGCGACTACGTGGCGCAGCGACAGCAAGCGACCGGCACGTAATGTTGAAGGTGCGTCGAGGACGCTCGACGAGGGGCGACAAAGCATAAAGTTATTCCTGGGACACAACAGTAGCGGGTGCGGGCGACGATTCAGGCGACGATGGCCCAGGGTCTGCGGGAGCGCGCGCGGAAAGCATCTCACGGGTAAGTTTTTTGGAAAGCTCCACGCCTGGCTGATCGAAGGGATTAACCTCATATAGTTCAGCGGCCGCTCCCGTCTGCCACTCGCAAAGGAAGAAGAGCTGACCGATCACTTCCGGTGTCAATCGTGGAAGGCGCCATTGGATCACCGGTCGCTGGTTCCCCTTCAAGGCCCGCGCGGTCGATTCCGCCTCCGCATTGAGCACGGCCCCCAGATCATGGCCGGTAAGGTAGTCAAATGCCGGCTCAGGAGTGGCGGGCACCGGAAGTCTCGTCATAAATTCTTCTACCGTTAGGAGCTCGATCAGCTTGTTGTTGGGCCCCTCCATGAAAAGCTGGAGCTGGGAGTGTTGATCGGTCGCACCTACCGCCCTGATCGGCGTCGGTCCCCGGCCGTTTTTGCCCAGGCTCTCCGCCAACAACTGGAGATACCAATCGACGAACCGCTGAAGACCCTCGGCATACGGCATCAGCACTCGGATAGGCTTGCCGTGGCGAGAATCGAGCAGATAACCCGCCGCCGCCAGTTGATAGGCCGGGTGCTCTGCCGGACCTACCGCTCGCACCGACTCCGCCATTGCCCGAGCGCCTGCAAGGAGGGCCTTGATGTCGATCCCTACGCAGGCGGTTGGAAAGAGTCCGACCGCCGAGAGGACGGAAAACCGACCGCCAACCGAAGGCGGCACCGGAAAACTCCGTAGCTGCTCGCAGATCACCATTGCGCGCAGTGGCCCACTGGCCGGATCGGTCGTGACGATCACATGCTCCTTCCATTTAGATGAACCGAACCGTTTTTCCAGCTGGTCCCGCAAGATGGTCCATTGGGCAGCGGTCTCGGCTGTCGCGCCAGGCGAGCTGCGAACCGAGGGCTCCGAATTGGTCCGGATCGATATTGTCGCAGACAAAGAGTCTTGGCGTACCGCGCCTCTCCAGCCTAGTGGGGAGCATCTCTACCGGATTGCACAGGGCATGCGTCGCGGCGCGGGCACCGAGCGAAGAGCCGCCGATCCCTAAGACCACGAGATTCTGGAAGCGGTATCGGACCTGCGCAGCAACGGCCAGGACCTGGTCCGTCAGCGTCGCATCAAACGGGAGCTGTGCAAATCCCAGCTCACCCCTATCCCAGCGCGCTAGAAGTGCCGCGTGGACCTTGACCAGGCGTCTAGTGCATGATGTCCATTCGTCGGCCGTTATCCCGTGCTCAGCGCCTATCGACTTCGCCATGACACCGGCAATGTCAACTGACAGAGTATTCATCGTGACTTTCCGTAGCGCGCAATGAGGGCCGGGTCAAGGACTTGTCTGTGACGCAAATTTTCCGTAACCTCTCAAAAAGGCCCAGATGCAAGGCAGCCGGAGGAGGCCGACTGAGGCGTACTGCAAGGTACGCCGCAAGGAGTGCCGACGACGGCAACGCAGCAGATGGGCCTTTTTCAGAGGTTACTTACGGTAATTGCAATGTACCTTCCAGCACTACAAGGACCCGTGCCCCGCCAAGAAACGGATCGATTAGCGGATTGCCCGATGGAGTGGCGCCTAGGGTCGTCTCGATTCGCCAAGCGGTTGTCCCCTCCACGGCAGGTGTCGTGGTGACGAGCGACAGCCCCGTCACGAGGAAATCGGCCGGGGCGGTGGCGGCATCCGCCGCCTCAAGAGAGAGTTCGGACAGATAGATCCGGATCCGGAAACCGAGATCGCTCAATGAGAGCGTGCCCGAATCGAAGGTGCCGGTGGCGACTACATCCGGCGCCCCGCTTATAACGATCGAGATCGCATCGATCGGTTTGCCTTCCAGCGGCTCCCCGGGGCCATTACCCTTCACCACGAAGAGAGCGGGCGGGAACTGATTCATGACCATTGTGGCGCTGTTCCCGTCGATAGCGATCGGCAGCAGTCCGGTCAAGTCTACTGCCACCGGGCCGGCCGTCATCAGGCCCGGCAGCTCGATTGAGAACCGGCCCTGAAAACAGGCCGTGGTCCCGCTCGGGCTGCATTCGCCGGAAGTGGCCGGGCCTGCCGGCCCCGCAGCGCTCACCTCGCCGTTCGGCCCCGGCACGGCCGTCCCGATCAATTCTATCTGCAATACACCTTCCTGCGGGTAGTCATATGTGAGCACAACCAGCGCTCGGTGAGTAGCCTCGTTAGAAGCGGCGGCCCCCCTCCACCTTCCCCCCTCCCTCGAGGCCTGTCCGCCGGATGTTTGGCGGAGGAGGGGGTGGGGGGGAGAGTGATCCACATTTGCACCTAACAAAATAGATTGTACATTATTCGTGGTCTCCGGTGCTTGGGGTACTTGGCGTGCCGGAACCCCCGTCTCCCATCCCCCATACCCCGCCCTTGTCGTCTCCAAATTGCGCGGACTGTATTCGATCGACAGTTCTAACATCCCTCCGGCGGGGATCACCAGATCGGTAAGCCCCAGTTCACGACCTCCCGCCACCGCATGCCTTATCCTAAAGTGGCCATCCGAATTGCCGCCGGCGTCGAAACCGACGGCGCGGACGTGTTGCGGCTCATCCGCATACGGATTGACCAGCCGGACAACCGCAAACGGCGCCGAGCCTCCGCGACAGGCGACAACGGCGACCGCCAGGAGGAATAACCCCAGATTGATTCGTGCTATACGCATCCGTCTTCGTTATCGGCCGATCGGCCAAGAAGTTGCTTTAGAATCGCATCGGAATAAATACGTGCCGCGTCATTAATGTAACCGTCCATAATCACATGTTTTTTCTAATAATTTTTAGCTTCCATCCCACTCGCTCCTTATGTTAGGCACCTCCTCGCTTAAGTCGTGGAGCATCGCATATGCCAATCGCCGAAAATGTCTTGGAGCTGATCGGGCGCACGCCGCTCGTGAAGATTCAGCGCGTGACGGAGGGGTTACAGGCCACCTTCTTAGGCAAGCTCGAGTCGCAGAATCCGGGCGGGAGTGTTAAAGATAGGATCGGCCTCCGGATGATAGCGGCCGCCGAACGCGAGGGGAAACTTAAAGCCGGCGCCACGATAATCGAGCCGACATCGGGGAACACCGGTGTGGGATTGGCGATGGCGGCGGCGATAAAGGGCTACCGCTGTATCTTCGTGATGCCCGACAAGATAAGCGAGGACAAGCGTGCCCTTCTGCGCGCATATGGGGCGGAGATCGTCATCACTCCGACGGCAGTGCCGCCCGATTCGCCTCAACATTATATAAATGTGGCTAAAAAACTGGCGCAGGAGATCCCCGGGGCCTTCTGGCCTAACCAGTACAACAATCCTGCCAACAAACAGGCCCACTACGAGACCACCGGCCCGGAGATCTGGGCGGATACCGGCGGGGCGTTCGATGTCCTGATAGGCGGACTCGGCACCTGCGGCACAATGGGCGGAACCGCGAAGTTTCTAAAGGAGAAGAAACCCGATCTATACGTGATCGGCGTCGATCCGGAAGGTTCAATCTTTTCGGGCGATATGCCGCACCCGTATCTGGTCGAGGGGATCGGCGAGGACTTTCTCCCCCGCAACCTGGAGAGGGGGCTTATCGACGAGTTCATCCGTGTGGCCGACCGCGAATCGTTTCACATGGCGCGCCGGCTCGCACGCGAGGAGGGGCTGCTGGTAGGGGGGTCGGCGGGCACCGCGATGGCCGCGGCGGTCAAATACGCAATGCGGTTGACCGAACCGAAGACGATCGTTGTCCTCCTGCCCGACACAGGACGAAATTACTTGAGCAAATTTTATTCCGACCAGTGGATGCAGGAGCACGGACTTCTCGACTTCCAGCCTAGGCAGGTGACGGTGGCAGAGGTGCTGGCCGCCCGCCACAAGGGGAAGGAGAAGCTCCCCGCGCTTGTCTCCATCGGGCGAATGGACAAGGTCTCGCAAGCGGTGGCCCTTATGCACCAGTATCAGATCTCGCAGATGCCGGTGATCGAGGCCGAAAAGAACGTCGGGAGCCTGTAGGAAGACACGCTGATGAAGCTGCTCTACGACGGGACCGATCTGAGCCATCAAAATGTCGGTTCGATCATGGGCGCCCCGCTCCCGGAAGTAGACATCGCAACCGACATCACCGAGGCATACCGCCTCCTGCTGGCCGGGGCCAACGCGATCCTGGCGCTTGAGAAACGCAAACCGAGGGCCGTGCTTACGCGGATGGATCTGGTCAATTTCTGGATCCAAGAGAAGACCAAATGAGGTTTGCCACGCGCGCGATCCATGTGGGCCAGGCGCCCGATCCGGCCACGGGAGACACGATCCCGGCTATTCACCTCTCGACCACTTATACCCACGAGCGGCTAGGCCAACATAAGGGCTACGAGTATAGCCGTGCCAAGAACCCGACTCGTACGGCGCTTGAGACCTGCCTTGCCGGCCTGGAAGAGGCTCGGTTCGCTTATGCGTTTGCCTCCGGCTGTGCGGCGGCAGACGCGGTAATGCACGCCCTTAAGGCCGGCGATCATATCCTCTGCGGGCAGGAGCTTTACGGCGGAAGTTACCGGCTCTTCCAACTCGTCCTTACGGACCACGGCCTGCGCTATACCTTCGCACCGGCATCGCGGCCTGCCACATTTGCCGCGGCTATTCGGCCAAATACTAAACTGATATGGTTCGAGACGCCGACGAATCCATTGCTGACAAGGGTCGATATCCGTGCAACCGTCAGGCTGGCGAGGCGCCACGGAATCCTTACCGCGCTCGACAACACGTTTGCTACACCATACTACCAACGGCCACTCGCACTGGGCGTAGATCTGGTTGTGCATAGCACGACGAAATACCTGGGCGGTCACAGCGACGTGATCGGCGGCGCCGTCATGTGTAACGATCCGAGGCTTGCCGAGCGACTCGCCTTCATCCAAAAATCGGTCGGCGCCGTGCCGAGCCCGTTTGATTGCTGGCTGTTGATGAGAGGACTCAAGACACTTGCACTTAGGATGGAGCGGCACACCGCCAACGCCAAGAAGGTGGCCGCCTTCCTGCGGCGTCACCGAAAGGTCGGAAGGGTCGCATATCCGGGCTTTTCCGGGATGGTCAGCTTCACCGTGCGGGGAGGTAAGGCGGCGGCCGGGCGCTGTCTT
>JACPFG010000113.1 GCA_016183125.1 Deltaproteobacteria bacterium | reverse complement strand
CTTCCGCTCCAGAGAGTTCGAACAGATGGAGATGGAATTCTTCTGCCTGCCTGACGAGACGGCAAAGTGGCATGCCTACTGGATCGAGCAGCGGTTGCAATGGTACCGCGGGCTTGGGATTCGACCCGAACGCCTACGGTTGAGACCTCACCGTTCTGATGAGCTGGCCCACTACGCCAAGGCCTGCACCGACATCGAGTTCGAGATGCCGTTTGGCTGGTCGGAGCTGGAGGGGATAGCGGACAGGGGGACATACGACCTCTCCCAACATGCGCAATCCTCCGGCAAAGATCTCGACTATTTCGAGGAGGGGAAAAACGCCCGGTTCGTCCCGGCGGTCGTGGAGACATCGGCGGGGGTCGATCGGACACTGCTGGCGGTTCTGGTCGATGCCTACCGGGAGGAGGAGGTTCGCGGCGAGAAACGGGTGGTATTGGGCTTCCATCCGCGCGTCGCCCCGGTGCAGGTGGTGATCCTGCCGCTCTCCGCTAAGCTCAAGGAGCCCTCATTGGCTATCTGGAATGCGGTCCGCCCGCATTTCGCGGCCGATTACGACGATGCCGGATCTATAGGCCGACGATACCGTCGCCAGGACGAGATCGGCACCCCATTTGCGATCACGTACGATTTCCAATCTGATCAGGATCATATGGTTACGGTGCGCGATCGGGATAGCATGACGCAGGAACGCGTCGGGATAGATCGTCTCGTCGACTATTTGCGGGATCAGTTTGCAAGGAGCTCGTCATGACCAAGTATGTTTACACCTTCGGAAAAGGGCGCGCCGATGGGACGGCGGAGCTGACGGAGTTGCTTGGTGGCAAGGGAGCCGGTCTGGCCGAAATGGCCCGACTCGGCTTTCCTGTCCCTCCCGGATTCACTATTACCACAGCGGTCTGTCAGCACTTTCTCGAAAAGGATCGACACTATCCGGACGGGTTGGAGTCGCAGGTGCGCGACGGGATCAAACATGTCGAGCGGGGCCCGGCATGATGGAGACAATTCTCAATCTGGGGCTAAACGATGAAACGGTAGTTGGACTTATCCATCGGACGGATAACCCTCGGTTTGGCTACGATAGTTATCGGCGGTTCATCCAGATGTACAGCCACGTGGTCCTCGGAATAGATGCCGAGGTGTTCGAGGGGCAGCTGGCCGCGTTGAAGTCCGAGCGGGGAGTTAAGGACGATCTAGATCTGGCGGCTGCCGATCTGGAGCGACTGGTCGAGGAATACCGCGAGATCGTGCGGCGCGAGCGTGGGGCCCACTTTCCGCAAGATGTGGAGGAGCAACTCTGGGGGGCTGTCGGAGCGGTGTTGCAATCATGGAACACCGCACGGGCCGTGGAGTATAGGCGGATCCACCAGATCGCGTCGCGCGGTGGGACGGCCTGCACGGTGCAGGCGATGGTCTTCGGCAACTTGGGTCGCAGGTCAGCCACCGGGGTGGCGTTTACACGCGACCCGGCCACGGGGACCAAGCGTTTTTTCGGCGAGTATCTGATGAATGCCCAGGGCGAAGACGTCGTGGCGGGGATACGCACTCCGCTGCCGCTGGCAGATGGGGCACCCGGATCGACGCAGCCCAAAGAGACGCTCGCCGCAGCCTTGCCGGAATGTTACCATGAACTGGAAAAGCTCCAGCAAAAATTGGAACATCATTATCGGGACATGCAGGATCTCGAGTTCACCATCCAGGAGGGGGAGTTGTGGTTGTTGCAGACGCGGTCCGGCAAGCGGACGGCCCAGGCCGCCGTTAGGATAGCGGTCGATATGGTGAGCGAGGGGCTGATTGGCAAGGAGGAGGCGCTGCTCAGGATCGAACCGGCACAGTTGGACCAGATGCTCCATCCGACGCTCGATCCGACCGTTCGCACGGCACCGATAGCCGTCGGGCTGCCGGCCTCACCTGGCGGGGCGGTCGGCCGGATCGTCTTTAGCGCCGATGCCGCGGTGGCCTGGTATCAGAACGGCGAGCGGACCGTTTTGGTGCGCCCCGAGACCTCGCCGGATGACATCCACGGGATGCACGTGGCCGAGGGCTTCCTCACCGCGCGCGGCGGACTCACTTCACACGCGGCCGTAGTCGCCCGCGGGATGGGGAAGCCGTGTGTCGTGGGCTGCGAAACCTTGCATATCGATCCCGAGACGAAGGAGATGCGCGTCGGCGGCCAGATCTATGCGGAGGGGAATTGGTTGACGATCGACGGCTCCACCGGCGCCGTGATTGCAGGCCAGATGCCGCTGGTTACGCCGCAGTTGGTCGGCGAGTTCGAGACCTTCATGAGTTGGGCAGATGCGTTGAGGTCCCTTAAGGTGCGTGCAAATGCGGACACCCCTAAGGACGCGGAGGTGGCCAAGGCCTTCGGGGCAGAGGGGATCGGACTTGCCCGAACTGAACATATGTTTTTCGATCCGGGGCGCCTCCCGGTGGTGCGAGAGTGTCTGCTGGCGGAAGATCGCGAGACACGCAAGCGTGCGTTGACCCGGTTGTTGCCGATGCAGAAGGCCGACTTCAAGGGACTCTTCAAGGTGATGGCCGGCGCGCCGGTCACCATCCGATTGCTCGATATGCCGCTGCACGAGTTCCTCCCCACGCGCGTAGATGAGATCGCCGAGACGGCGCGAGCCATGGGATGGACGGCGGACCGCGTGCGGGAGCGTGCGGAGATGCTCCGCGAAGTCAATCCGATGCTGGGTCACCGGGGCTGCCGGCTGGGGATCACGCACCCTGAGATCTACGGCATGCAGGTGCAGGCGATCATAGAGGCGGTGTGCGATTTGGCGCGCGAGACGGGGATGGAGAGCCGTCCCGAGATCGAGGCGCCGCTGATCGCGCACGCAAACGAGCTGCGCCATCTACGCGCGATAATCGAGCGGGTGGCGGAAGAGGCGATCTCGCGCGCCGGGCAACGCGTGCCGTATACGATCGGCACGATGATCGAGCTGCCGCGCGCGGCCATTACGGCGGATCAGATCGCGCGTCATGCCGATTTTTTCTCGTTCGGCACGAACGATCTTACGCAGACCACGTTCGGCATCTCCAGAGATGACGCCGGGACGTTCCTTAAGGCCTATGGCGAGAAGCACCTCTTTCCGCACGATCCGTTCCAGTGTATCGATACCGATGGGGTCGGCGTCCTGATGCGGTGGGCCGTCGAGCGCGCGCGTGCTGCCAAGCCGGGTATGGAAATCGGGATATGCGGCGAGCATGGCGGCGAACCGAACTCGATAGCGCTCTGCCACCGCCTGGGGCTCGACTATGTCAGCTGTTCGCCATACCGAGTTCCGATTGCCCGGCTGGCGGCGGCGCAGGCAGTACTCACCACAGGGGAGCGTAAATGAAACGGTTTGCTTTTGTATTGCTGTCTCTACTTACCGGCTGCGGTGGGGCGGCAATCTTTACCGCAATTGGCACGCAGATGGCCAACCCGCTGACGATCGCGGTCGATTCCGCGGCGGCGCGCGCCTACGTAGTCAACTCCAACAACAAGATACTGTTCACCGGCGGATCGCTCCATGTCGTGAATATAGCCGACCCGGCCAATCCGCAGCGTGTGGGCGATCCGGTGGCGCTCGACAGCCTAAGCGGCCAGGTTGTACTCGACGTGCCACGCCAGTTGGCCTTCATCCCAAACCGCCTAAGCGAGAATGTGGAGGACAAGAGCGATCATGTTGTGCGCGTAGACTTGGCAACTTCGGTCAGCACACAGCTCGATGCCGACGGGGACCCCTTCGGAGCGGCTGCATTTGCCGCGCAGAACCGACTGCTCGTCGCCACGCGCGAGGGGATTCTCAATTTTTACGATGTAACCGCTGCGGCGCCTGCTCCTGGGCAGGTCGACTTGAAGCGGGAGCTATCGGACGGCGGCACACTAAGCACGGTTGACGCCGTCGATCTGGTTGTGGTCGGCACTCAGGCCGTCATTTCGCGGGCCAGCGGAGGGCTCCTCATAGTGAACTTAAACGAGCTAGGTAGCGCCGGCGCCAACCCAGTCGACTATTTCGTGAGCGACCTGGCGAGTCCGCGCGGGTTGGCCACCGACGGTGCGCTTGTTTATGTCGCCAATGTGGAGACCGACGCGGACGGCAATGCCGTCCCCTCGCTATTGGTCTTAAACCTTGCCAATATCCCAAACGATGCCGCCAATACGACGACTACTGTGCGGGACAAGGATGACCAGGGGCTGCTGGTTGCCACGATCGGGACGGGAAATAATCCGCAACAGGTAGTTGTCGGGACAACCGAGGGATTTGTCAGCAACATGGGCGATGACACGGTTACGATCTTCACGCTGGCAACACGTGCCAAGGCAGCCGACATCTCGGTAGGCGACGAACCGTTCGGCATGGCCATCTATAGCCCGGGAGGTGTCGACACCCACCTGCTAGTCTGCAACAGCCAAGCGAATACGGTCTCGATCGTCAATCTAGCCAGCCGAACGGTAGTAGGAACATATCAATAAATGGAAGGCGGCGGGGTGTTGGCGCAAGCAACTTTTACTTACACCAGCCGATAACCATATAGGGAAGAGGACTATATGGTCAATCGCTGTCGACAAGGACTAGGAACGCTTATTTTTCAAGCACTTGGACTGCCTGGTGTGGGAGAGGTTATCGCCCGCTGTCCCGAGGCAGGCTCCGAGTCAATCCCTTTCATAGCCGGTGAGGCTGCCAAAAAGTTATCGCCTGAGCAACTAAAATGGTCGCCGCCGGAGCGTATTTTACGGGCGGTTCCGGATGGCTACAAGGCAACGCCAGCCCCGGCCCGCTTTGCTGGTGGGTGGCGGATTGGAGGATGGGCGGCGCTTGCAGGGCTGATCGGATATGGCACCTGGTGGGCGCACAGAAGGGCCGAAGAGCGCCGTGCGGAGATCGCGGCTATGAGCCCAGCGCTTACACGGCCGCATCAGGTCCTGCCGCCGGCTTCTCCCATCGAATGGATCGATCCGGTCACTTGGCAGCGCATCTCGCGACAGGCAAGCAATCTGGCCGAGCTATTTGCCGAGGACCCCGAGGGCCTGCGTGGATTGCTCGCCGTGGCGGAGGACCCTCTTTCTCGCACAGCTGTCGAGCGGGCGGTGATCTTGCAGTGGCTGGCGGCCAACCAAAAAGGGGAGATGGAGAAGAGGAAGCAGGTTGAGCAGGTTGACATTATTAAGGGGACGCCTGACCGATCGCGCACTGTCGGATCTAAGGAGACAAAAGATACAAAAGGAATAAAAAAGCCGGACGGAAAAAAGGATGACTTAGACTGGCCCCAATCCGAGCCAATCAGGACCATTCTGACAAGTTTCGTAGAAACTGATCTGAGACGAGAGCTTGACCGGATCGTCCGGGGACAGGCCGTTGCGGGCCCGCTAGACCTGATCCGTCGTCGCCTTGCCTTGTCCGGTCCTAACGTAAGGATACAGGAGCCGAGCAATGTGATCCTGCCGCCTGGGGGAATTGCCAAGCTGCGTGCCGAAGAACGCCGCAGCCTCCTCCCGCCGATCCTCAAGGTGATGGATGGCATCGAATCGACGTGGAAGATATATATGGCCTCTCTTGTCGAATCGAATAGCGATCTCTCAAAAGTTACAGATTGGCTCGCCGGTTGGGAGAGATGGTTTAATGGGCTATTTGCCCAACTGACCCAAAACGCGCCTAACATATATGCGGTCCTCTTTGCCGCGGTAGCCGAATCGTGCAACCAGGTGTTTGACTATATGAAGGCATTAACTGTGGGCTATGGGGTAACACGGCGGACTATGGGTACGCCGGAAGGGTGGCAAATGGTAACGCTTGAGGGCCTCAAAGGACAGGTTATTCCGCCAAGATCGATCGGCACCAGGGCCCCAGCGCTCTCCTCCTCGAGGGTCGGTCTGGCCGAGGATCATGTGATCGACCATCTTGATCTATTTCTGGCGGAAAATGTCACGCTTAGGCTTCTCTGGTACAATGACTCGACGCTTGAGATCACCGCGCCCAAGGAGACCGACCTCTTTGCCTCCCCGCCTAATCCGAGGAGCTTTTTCCTTAAGGGCGTCCTGGAACTCCTGGCCTGGACTATGGAGGTGGAGAAGAAAGAGAAAGAGGTTATCATCCGGATCTATTTTCGAAATATTTCTCAATAACCTACTGGGCAGATGCCCTGATCAAGAATTCATCAACAGTAAAGATTGCGCCATGAATGGTTCGGCCTTTATTGCGTAGTTCGCCGTCCAACGTGATAAGGGGAATGTCACGAACGGCGGCGACCGCCAGGTATGCGCCATCATATATGGTTTTAAGCCGCAGCTGGTGGGCAAATTGCGTGGCATGTTTCAACATGGGAGAATCTGACTGTAACAGGACAGGCAATGCATAAAATGTCTCGATAGCACGGTCGGCATCTGCCGCTTCTATATCCCCGGCGGCAAGTTTTTTATGCAATGTTGAAACGACCTCAAAGGTGACGTGCGCAGGCTCATAAAATGCGCGCTCCTCTCGCTCCAGCCGACGTATTAGCTCCAGGCAGGGATCACGGGCCGGTTCCGGTAACAAGCTGGCGACAAATACGTTCGCATCGATGCAGACATCTTTTTTCTTCATCCGTTTTCATCCCGAATCTGCCTGATGAGTTCCACGGCCGGCGTCTGCGGCCGACCGCGACGCCGGATTTTTTCCGATAGCTCTAGGGCCATCTCCACCCAGGCGGAGCGATAGACCGGCTGCTCCCCAGTCACCTCTTGCCAAACCGGGTAGCTTACCAGTACTGCAATCGGTCTCCCGTGGCGTTCCACAATCAGCGGGTCGCGTCCCAGCGTTACCTGTGCCAGACACTCGCCGAAAGAGTTCTTGACCTTAGTTGCCGGTATAGTCTTCATACCGATTCGGATAATATTATTTTTAGCTAAAAAGTAAATATTTATTTAATTTTAGCTATAATATATTTTTTATCGATTATTATTTACTCGTTTCAATTAGTTATGTTACAGTCCGCATAATTCAGATAACCCATGCGCCTTAAGTCATTAGAACTTATCGGTTTTAAATCCTTTGTCGACCGGACGGTGATCGAGTTCGACCAAGGAATTACCTCCATCGTCGGCCCCAATGGGGCCGGCAAGTCTAACTGTGTCGATGCCATTCGCTGGGTGATGGGGGAACAGTCGGCCAAGCACCTGCGCGGCGACCAGATGCAGGATGTAATCTTCAACGGTAGTGAGACACGTGCCCCGCTCGGGATGGCCAGCGTCTTTTTGACATTCGACAATTCGGATGGGCGGGCGCCTGCCGAATACGCCGACTATACCGAGATCACCGTTGGCCGCAGGCTCTACCGCTCCGGGGAGAGCGAATATTACATAAATAAGACCCCCTGCCGGCTCAAGGATATCGTCGACCTCTTTTTGGGCACCGGCACGGGGACGAAGGCCTACTCGATCGTTGAGCAGGGCCGTATAGGGCAGATAGTCACGTCTAGACCTGAGGAGCGCCGTTTTTTCATCGAGGAGACCGCCGGGATCTCCAAGGTCAAGCATCGCAAGGAGGCGGCGCTTCTCAAGATGGTGGCGACCAGGGCAAATATCGAGCGGCTACGAGATCTGATCGCTGAGTTGGAGCGGCAACTGGGGAACCTGGCGCGACAGGCGAAGAAGGCGGAGCGATATCGCGAATATCAGGAGGAGTTAAAGGCGGTGGAGTTGGCCTGTGCGGCCCATCAGTGGATCGCCTGGCGCGGGGAATTGTCGGAGGTCGAGGCGAGACTTGCTGCCGCGGCCGAGCAGGAGGCCGGAGGCGCTGCGACGCTTTCCGAACGGGAGGCAACGCTTGAGACGAGCCAACTGGAGCTGGCGGCGCTTGAACGGGAAGTGACAAAGCTGCAAGAGACCGCCTATGCTTTACAAAATACGATCCATCTGCACGAGGCGGAGATTCAGCGGGCCGAGAGTGGGTTGGCTGAGGCGGCTGCTTTTCGCCGCGCCGAAGAAGGCGCCATTGAGACCATCGAGGCTCAGCGGACACAGTGGCAGCGTGAACTAGCCGATGCCAATTCGGCTAAGGTGGCTGCCGATCTGTCTATGGCTACCGCAGCAGAGCGGGTCTCGGCGAACGAAACGGCGGTCCAAGCAGCAACGGTGCGGCAGGCGGAGGGGCGTAGGCAAGAGGAGGAGGCACAGCAGGCCTTAATCGCTGGGGTGCGGGCCATTTCAGAGCGGCAGGCGGGAATGGAACAGGTGACGCGCCGAAAGACGGAAACCACGGCGGCGCTGCGGCAGGCCGAGGAGCGGACCGCAATAATAGAGAATGCCCTTGCTCGGCTGCAGACCCGCATCGGTGAAGGCCAGGGGGCACTTGCTGGTCGGAGGCAATTGCGACTGCACCTGGAGGCAGAACGTGGGATGCTGGAGGCGGAACTTGCTGCCCAACGGACCGCGGCGGAAGGGGCGGCTGCGGAAGCGGAGCAATTGTCGGCGACCCTTCAGTCCCGGCGGGCCCGCTGGAACACCTTAGACGAGATGACTCGCAATTTTGCCGGCTACGACGACGGGGTGCGCGCCCTTTTGCAAGCAAGGCCGGCGGGCATACTAGGCACGGTTGCGCAGATGCTCACGACAGAGCCTCGGTTCGAAGCGGCCCTTGGCGCGGCGCTCGGCGAGAGGCTGCAATCAGTGGTGGTAGCGTCGCATGCCGACGGGATTGCCGCGATAGATTATCTCAAGGAGGCCGCTGCGGGGCGCAGCGCCTTCATCCCACTTGCCGTGCGGACAGACGATCGCACAATGCCGCTCCCGACTGATGCGGGGGTCGTAGGTCCGCTAGACGATTTCGTCCAGTGGGACGATGCAGCCAAGACGATCGGACACCATCTGTTAAGAGGCGTAATTGTAGTTGAAGACCGGGCGAGTGCCATCCGCCTGTGGGAGAGAGACGGTCATTTTGCCACGTTGGTAACGCTGGACGGCGAGGTGATCCATCCGAGCGGGGAATTGAGCGGTGGGGTAGGCGCCAGTGGCGCAGCGGCCCTGCTGACCAGCCAGCGGGAGATAGAGACGCTTAAGGTCGAAGTGGCGCAACTTACCACGGCCGAGCAGGTGGCCAAGCGGTCTGCGGCCGACTATGCCGAACGCGTGGGTGGATTGCAGACGCGGTTGGACCAACTGCGTCAGGAGGCTCATGCGGGCGAACTGGAGGCGGCACACCAGCAGCGGGAGGCGGAGCATCTGGCTTCCGAAGTGGCAAGGCACGCGGAGGAGCGGGCAACGGCTGCCGCAGAGGTCTCGCGGTTAAAGGTGGCAGTTGCACAGCTTGTCGCGGATGGAACCGAGATTGAGGAGGCCCTGGCGGCCACGCTAGGTGAGCAGGCGCAGCGCGAGGCGGCCATCTCGGAGCAGAAGCGGGTAGCGTCGGAGTTGGCGGAGCGATTCCGGATCCTTAGCGATGAGCTGATCCAGGCGAAGGTGGCCCTGGCAGCTGCTGCCGAGCGGGTCATAACGATAGATCGTGAGGTTGAGCGGTTGCTGACCTCCTCGGCTGAGGCCGTAGCAACGATCGAGCGAAAGAGGGTGGCAATTGCAGAAGGCGAGCTCCAGGTGGAGGCGAGCCGGCAGACGATATCCTCGCGCCGCGAGGCCTTGCACACGCTTGTAAAGGAGGCTGCAGCGGCCAAGGCTCGGCGCGAGGCGTCGCAGGCCCGCTTCCAGGAGCTGATGGAGATGGTTAGGACGCGCGAGATGGAGATTCGCGAGATCCGCCGTACCCACGAGGCTGCGCGCACCGCGCGGCACGAGGCGGAGTTGCATGTCGCACAACAGCGTGAACGGATGGCCTTCTGCCGGCGCGAGATCCAAGACAAGTATCGGATCGTGATCGACGAGAGGCCTGAGCAGTATTGCCCGGCCGATTTCGAACCGGTATCGGCGATGGAGCGATTGGCGGCATTGCGTGAGAAGGTCGAGCGCTTAGGCGGGGTCAATCCGGATGCGATCCGGGAATATGACGAGCTCAAGGCGCGGCACGACTTCTTAACGGAGCAGTCGGCGGATCTAACCGCGTCGCTGGAGGCCCTGCACCGCGCGATCCAGAAGATCAATCGAGTCAGCCGCGAACGGTTCCGCGAGACCTTTGAGGCGATCAACGCGCACTTTACGCAACTCTTCCCCAAATTATTCCGGGGCGGCAAGGCAAGGCTGGAACTGACGGACGAGGAGAATCTATTAGAGGCCGGTGTGGAGATAGTAGCTCAGCCGCCCGGGAAGAAATTGCAGAGTGTTACGCTCCTCTCCGGCGGCGAAAAGGCGCTCACGGCAGTGGCGATGATCTTCGCAATGTTCCTCACCCGCCCGAGCCCGTTCTGTCTGCTAGACGAGGTCGACGCCCCGCTGGACGATGCCAATATCGACCGTTTCAACGACCTTATCCGCGAGATGACCGCCTATTCGCAGTTCATCTTGATCACCCACAACAAGCGAACGATGGAGCTGGCCGATGTCCTCTACGGCGTTACGATGGAAGAGGCCGGGGTCTCCAAACTGGTATCAGTCAGGCTCAGTCAGGACGCCGCAGCCGCGGCGGCATAAGGTATGCCCGAATTTTCCTTAGCCCAATTGTTAGGCGGTCTGGCCTTTTTCTCGTTCGGTCTCCATTCAGCTCGCGAGGGGCTCCAACTCCTGGCTGGCGAGCGCCTGCGCCGTCTGATTAATCGCCTCGCCGGAAATCGTTTCAAGTCGTTTGGACTAGGTGTTGCGATGACGCTGGTGTTGCAGAGCAGCGGGGCAACCACCGCGATGCTCGTCAGTTTTGCCGGCACACAGCTGCTTACCTTGCGCCAGGCATTCGGCGTTATCCTCGGCGCCGATGTCGGGACCACCGTCGTGATCTTCCTGCTCGCCGCCAAAAAATTCACCGAGTACGCCCTCTACGCCATGGTGGTCGGTTTTGTCTGCTATTTAAGCGCTAGGCGCCGTAAGGTGCGCTACTTCGGTTCCGTCCTATTCGGTTTCGGGCTCGTCTTCTACGGCATACACCTGTTGGTCGCCACGGTAGAGCCGGTGCGGGACCATCCGGTCACCATGGCCGCATTCGGGTTCCTGGTGAACGAACCATTTTTAGGGTTCGTTCTAGCCACACTGCTCACAGCGCTGGCGCACTCCAGCGCCGCGACGATAGGCCTGGCAATGAGCTTGGCATTTGCAGGCGTCCTCTCGCTTGAGGGGGCCGTGCCGATCGTGCTCGGCGCTAATGTTGGGACATGCGTCACCTCGCTGAGGGCAAGCATCGGCACGGATGTCGACGCCCGGCGCGTGGCCGTGGCCCATCTCGTGACGAAGGTCGCCGGCGTGATGCTCGTCTTCCCATTTCTCGCGCCTGTCGTGGAGTTCGTCCGCAACCTCTGCGCGCATTTTCACCCCCTGGTCGCCCCCGTGGCCGGCCACGCGGGACTTGAGATCGCGATGATCCATCTCATCTTCAACGTTGGCTTAGCCGTCCTCTTTCTCCCATTCCTCCCAGTCGGCGTATGGATCGTCACGCAGCTGGTTCCAGAGCCGGAGCTAGTAGCTCAGCCGTTCGGCCCCCGGTATCTCGATCCCAAGGCCCTCGACACCCCAGCGCTTGCCTTCGCACAGGCCAAGCGCGAGATCCTGCGGCTGGCCAATATAGCCCAGGAGCTGTTCAGATCGGCCCTCCGCCTCTTCGAGCGCGATGGCGATTTCGTGGGCATTATGGAGGAGGCGGAACGCCGGGACGATAAGATCGATACGCTGGAGAAGGCCACCAGGTTTTACCTGGCGGAAATAAGTCAGGAGTCGCTGACGGAGGAGCAGGGCCGAATCCAGATGGCCCTCCTGGGGGTGGCGGCCGACCTTGAAGAGATCGGCGATACCGTTTCAAAGGAATTCGTCAGGTTGGGAAGGAAGAGATACGAGACACAGCGGATCTTTTCCGATATCGGCTGGCAGGAGATCATCCGCTTTCACCATCAGGTCGACGATCTCTTCAATCTGACCATTGCACATCTGACGAGCCCCACACCTGCGCTCGCCCAGGAGATCGAGACCCACAAGGCCGCCGTCTACGATTCGGAGACGATGTTTCGCCAGGCCCATCTACAGCGGTTACATGAAGGCCTGCGCGAGAGTGTGGAGACTAGTTCGCTCCACCTAGATGTGCTCAACAACCTGCGCCGTATCGGCAGCAAGCTCGCACACATTTCGCAATTGGCAGCGGAGGTCCGTTAGAGCGTTTTTTGGGCGGCCTTAGCCCGTTCGATCTGTCGGGCGAGAAATGCGATGGCGTGGTCCTTCTGGCCGACCCGTTGCTGTAACACCTTCGCGACAACGGTCCCTTTGTCGGCCTTAAGCATGGTCGTAAGCGCGGTGCGTCTGGCGGTGGCCTTCTTCCCCTCCCGCTCCAGCTTGGCGGATAGCCCCTTTAGATGGGACTTGAGGGCTGTCTTATAGGCCTCCTCGAATGCCTTCTTCCCCTCCTTCGAGGTCCGCTTTACCCCCTTAGTCTTTAACTCAGGGTGATCCTTAAGGAAATCGGCCCATGTGTATTTTTGGCCCATCGACATAGTGGGGTTCTATTTCAAGAATAAAGGTGGCCGTCAACTTTTTTATTTTCAGAGGCCGGCGAATAGGCTAGCGGTCCTAGTTATGGCAGACGGCTCCAATCCGCTTGACACGCGCTCCTTAGCACCGGTCCTCCCCTTGGGACTCATGCTGACCGCGCCTAGCGTCCAAGCAGGCGGGCCTGGCCCAGCACAGATACCTCCCAACACATTTGTCGTTCCACCTGTCGTGGCGCTGGGATTGTTGGTCCTCGGCTGGTGGTGGACACAGCGAGAGGAGCCGACCTCCCTGCCGCGATGTAGGGATAGAAGGCCCGATCGGATCCCGCTCGGTCCTGTCAGCGATCCCAGATGGATCGAGCGGCTCACGCCTGGAGAGCTACGCTGGGTTGAAGGGCTACGGCGGTTGCAAGTAACACCTGCGCATCCATTGGAGAGCGCGCTCTGGGTCTTTGCAGATGGGCGCGGATGGAAGGAGGTCCCATTGGCAGGACAGATCCGGTTGGATGGGAGGCCTCCGCTTCCGGTGAAGGAGGCGGCCGACGATCTTCGGCGAATCGCTGCCGAGTGGGAGCGGCGAATACCGATAGGGATCGGTAGCCGGGAGGATCATCTGGCATGGTACCAAGGTCTGCAGGAATATCTGCAGGAGGCGCGAATCGCGTACAGAGAGGCCTTAGAAGGCTATTCAATCTCTCGCTTCCGGGGTCGTCCCTCCGCGGGTCTCGAACCTCGGGAGGGGGCTCCGCCCCTCTCCCCCGGCCTTCGGCCGGCTCCCCCACCCCAGGCCCCGCTGTGGGACGACCCAGGAAGCGAGGTTCTGAAAGCAGAGTCGGCTGTGCCAGTGGCACAGGCACCAGTGCAACAACCGCAACAGCAATTAGAACAACCGCCGCAGACCAGTGGGGACCAGCCGGAGGGCGAGAAGCCGCGAAGATCATCCAAGTCTAAGCATAGACACACCAAACCGGGCCGCCCTGCCAAGGGGCTGCCGGTCTCCGCGAAAGAGGTTGTCGTCAGAAGTGTAGTTGATGGTGCGCTGCAAAAATGGTCAGCGATTAGGGAGGTGTTTGCAGGGCTTTATGGAAAGGTCTTGGATGACAGCGTTCGAGCAAAACTTAGCGATATCTATTGGCACGCGGCTGCCACCGGTCTTGATGTCGGAGAGATCGGAACCCTTCAATCATGGACAGGCGCCTTGGAAACCGCGCAGCAGGGGCTTGAAAATGAGATCGTCGCGACGATCGGGGCAGATGCCGAGTCGATGGGCGAGGCATTGGCGCCGTTTAGGAATGCCTTTAACAGGTTAAGGGATCTGATTGCCCAGTGGATAGATAAAAACGATATGCCGCTCTGGACCGAGCTTCAACCAGCACTCGTGATTCCACTTGCAGAATGGATTGCGGCCGGTATTTCGCTGGCCGCCGCAGAGACGGGGGCGCCAATCGCCCTGCTGCCGATTGTAGACGTCGAACCGATGCCGGGCATCCTGCAGGACCAGATCCCCTTTCTTACGGAGACGCTGGTGATGCTGCTTAAATCTATGACATCAGTACTTCAAACCCAGGGGCGGTTAGGTAATAAAAATGGTCTGGATGTATCCATCGCAATTAATCCTTCGGCAATGTTCGGGGTGATCATCCTCGCCGATGGGAGGGCAATGCCGCAGGGGCTAATTAAACGGCGGGAGTTTGCTTCCATAAACGATCGATTAAGATCGAATGGATGGGCGCCGTTATCTATATATACAGATGTGGATAGGAGAGAACGTGGTATCACGTTGGTTATCCGCTCAGACGCACAACAGCCCCCTCCTGAGCGCCCGCGGAGGTCCAATGGCCGGTAACTGGGATATACGGCGATACGGATCTATCGGCTCGACTAACGACGAGGCCCGCGCATTGGCGCTGGCCGGCGCCGCCGATGGAACCGTGGTCGTTGCCGAGGGGCAGACGGCGGGGCGTGGGCGGGCGGGGAGGAACTGGTTCTCGCCCGAGGGGAAGGGGCTCTACTGTTCGCTCGTCGCGCGGCCGGGGCGCGCAAAGGAGGAATGTCCCTCCCTTGCCCTGGTGGCTGGCCTTGCTGTCTGCGATGCGTGCGAGACATTTGTCGAGATCCCGGCGCAGGTGAAATGGCCAAATGATGTCTGGCTGGCCGGCAAAAAGGTGTGTGGGATCTTGACGGAGTTGGTGGCCAGGCCCAACCGACCTATTGTTGTGATCGTCGGGATCGGAATAAATGTTAACCTGCGAGCCGATGATCTCCCTGCGGAGCTGCATCCTACGGCCACCTCTCTGGCGATTGCGCGCGGGCAGCCGCTCGATAGGGAACTGGTCTTGCAGGCCGTTCTTAGGACATGGGCGCTTCGCTACGGGAAATGGCGCGCAGGCGGATTTGCGGCACTACGCGCGGACTACTACGCGCGCGCGGCTATAGAAGGCCACCGGGTGGCGGTCTCCTTCGGGACCGAGCGGTGTGAAGGGATCGTGCGTGGGGTGGACGAGCGCGGGGCATTGCTTCTTGAAAGGGCACCCGGCGTCGTCGAGGCGATTATTGCCGGGGACGTAGAGGCCTTGTAGTGTTGTTACTATGCTCCTAGCGATCGACATCGGCAATTCCAATATCGTATTCGGCCTCTTCGACGAGGAGAAGGTGCGATCCGAGTGGCGTGCGGATACGCGGCGCGACCTTACGGTGGCGGATCTGGCAAAGGAACTGCGGCGCGGATTGCACTCCGGGGGAATTCCGTCGGGTGAAATAGGGGCGGCGATCGTCTGCAGCGTAGTCCCTCCGCTAGACACAGCTATCGCCGGCGCAGCGAAACAGGTGACGGGGCAGACAGTGCTCTTTGTCGATCACACTAACGCGGGCGTTCCGATCAAATATCCGCACCCGGAAGAGGTAGGCGCCGACCGGCTGGCCGATGCAGCCGGTGCGTACGACAAATACGGCGGCCCATGTATCGTGGTCGATTTCGGCACCGCGACTACGTTTGATTATATTGATGGGGACGGGGCCTATCACGGCGGGCCGATTGCGCCTGGCCTTGCGCTGGGAAGCGATGCGCTTGCCGCGGCTGCCGCCAAGCTGGATCGCACGCCGATTGCAGCAACTGAGCACCTTTTGCCCAGAACGACTTCCGAAGCAATACAGGCAGGCGTCTTCCACGGCCATGTGGGACTCGCCCAATATCTGATCTCGCGGTTGACGGAGGATGTCGGCGGCCACCCGAAGACGATTGCAACCGGCGGGCTGGCGTCACTCATTGCGCCGCACTGCCCGCTAATTGCCGTAGTGGATCCCAGGCTAACGCTCGATGGCCTGCGTGTTATTTGGAAACGACGGGGATAAAAATCTACGAATTCGCCCGCAGCCATGAGAGATACTCCGACAGACCATCTGTGATCTGCAGCACAATCAACTCGGGGGAGGAATAGCTGTGCAATTGCGGCAACCGGCGTTTGAGCTCCGGCACCCGATTAGCGCGCAGCTTCACAACGAGCAACCACTCTTTTTCATGGCAACGTTTCCCCTCCCAAAAGTAAATCGACTCAACACCGGAAATGACATTGACGCACGCCGCGAGGCGCTCATCTACGAGAGATTCGGCAATCTTAGAGGCCTCCTTGCTTGAGTTGGTCGTCGTTAATGCTACACAGAAGTCAGTCATTATTTCACCCGATCATACTGAACGCCGGCGGCGTGTTCCTCCGCGCGGGCCCAGAGGAAGCAGACATCGGAAAGCCGGTTGACATATTTGATCGCCTCGGGATTGTTGTAGCCGCAGGTCTCCACAAGCGTCATGATCCGGCGCTCCAGCCGCCGGCAGACGGTTCGGGCTACATCAAGTGCGCCGGCGCTTTGGCATCCGCCCGGGATGATGAACGCAGGCGGCAGCGTGAGTTGCGATTCATAGTAGGCCACGTGCGCGTCCAGTCGTGCGACTTCGGTCTCCGCGATTGGGGTAATGGGAAAGGGAGCGCCGGCCGAATTGTCGGTTGCCAGTTCGGCGCCTAGCTGGAAGAGGATTCTCTGTACGGCATGGGTCTCGTCGGCCACGCGAGGAACCTTGCTTAGGCTTCGGGCGAACCCTAGCGCCGAGACCAGTTCATCCAGCGTCCCATACGCCTCCAGCCGTGGGTGGGACTTGCTCACCGTCTCGCCGGAAAAGAACTTCGTCGTCCCCTTGTCTCCCTTCCTAGTTGCTATTGTCATGACTGTGCCGTGCGAATGATCGCACGTAACTCTTCAACATTTGCCAACCATTCGGGCGAATCGCCAAGCAGCGATTCCGCCCGTTCCAAGAGCCCCATCGCCTCCGGCCATTGGCGCAGTTCGTAGCGCACGCGAGCCAGGTAGTAATACGCGATCCCGTTAGTGCCGTCCACCGTGACTGCTTCCTGAAACATTTGTAGCGCCTTGTCGAATTCCCGCCTGGCGAGGAAGGCCTTTCCACGCTCCACGATTTCGAGCGAGGCCAACCGTTGGGGCGTCTTAAGGCTCGCCAGTTGCGGGCTGACGGGGCGAATGATCTCCCTCTCCACTCCGTCCGGTGATACGACCTGTTGCGGCTTCGTCACGGTAGGTTGGCCGGGCCGCTTTGCCGGGCGACTGCCTCGCAACTCCGCGCAGCCGGCAAGGCCTGCCGTGGTTATTACTATGACAAAAATGGAAAGTAGGCGCAGAAGCATAGTTAAATCAATAGGTTAAAGTATGGTGGAACGTCCCCTTTTAATATCGGACCTGTGTTGTCCGCCCTGGGACCGGCGCCTGACTGTGTAGCGGACAACGCCGGTCCGGTTCTGCCCCCTCGACAAATGGCGCGAAGGCCTCTTGCGGGCAATGCTTTGTCCATACCATGCCGGTTTCCGGGTCGATCTTGACCAGCACCACACTTGG
This sequence comes from Deltaproteobacteria bacterium, assembly GCA_016183125.1. GTDB lineage: Bacteria > UBA10199 > UBA10199 > JACPFF01 > JACPFG01. The sequence continues at coordinate 128 of JACPFG010000113.1, read as the reverse complement.
CGGCGGCGGAAACTCCTGCCGGGAGTCGCCCACCGTCCGCTTCATAAAGTCGACCCAGATCGGAAGCGCCGCACGCGCCCCGCGCAGGTTAACAACGCTGTTATCGTCGTAGCCTACCCAGGTAAGTG
>JACPFG010000115.1:10387-19708 GCA_016183125.1 Deltaproteobacteria bacterium | reverse complement strand
AAGGCCCTTGCTGCCGGCGCCACCGGATATTTCCAGCTACCGCTGGAAGACGGGCAACTGGCTGTCTTGCAGAAGGCGCTGGGGGGAGCAGGGTCCAGGTCATAGGATCGGAAAACGTCCCCTTCATTAATGATTTTCCTGGGCTGCACGGACGGTTGACTTTGTGGCCAAAGTCGATTAGTTCCGCGCTCGAATGTCAGGCGATCAGATCCAAGAAATCTTCCCTTACCGGGCGGCGTGGCAGGAGCCGCCCTCCGGTCCGACCGTTGCCGAGCCTGAGGAGGCCCCGCTGACCGGCAAGGAGCCGCGCCATCTCCTTTCGGAAGCGGATATGGACCATGCGATCGAGCAGATCGCCCGCAGGATACTTAGCGATGTAGGCGAGGCCGGCGATGTGATGTTGCTAGGCATCCGCACGCGGGGCGTCCCGCTTGCCGAGTGGATCGCGGCAAAGGTCAAAAAATTGTCGGGCCATCCGATCCCCGTCGGCAGCCTCGACATTAATCTATACCGGGACGACCTCTCTGAGGTCGATCGCCAGCCGATCGTTAGACAGACGGAGCTTCCGATCCCGATCGAGGGTCGTGGAATAATTCTCGTCGACGATGTCCTCTTCACCGGGCGTACGATCCGAGCAGCGCTCGATGCCCTGGTCGATTACGGACGCCCGCGGTTCGTACGGCTGGCCGTAATGATAGACCGGGGATTCAGAGAGCTGCCGATCCAGGCCGAGTACGTGGGCAAGACCGTTGCCACGACGCTCAAGGAAAATGTGAAGGTTATGTTAAAATCGATCGACGGGGCAAATCGCGTGGTGATCAAGGAACAGAAATAACGGGGTGAATGACTCTCTCTAAACGCCATCTCCTCTCTATTGCCGACCTAACGCCCGGGGATGTGGCCCTTATTTTTCAGACCGCAAAGTCACTTAAAGAGATTTCTCGCCGGCCGGTAAAGAAGGTCCCCACCTTGCGGGGGAAGACCGTCATCAACTGTTTCTTCGAGCCCTCCACACGCACGCGCACCTCATTTGAGATCGCCGCCAAACGCCTCTCCGCCGATGCGGTAAATTTCGGCAGCACGGGCAGCGCGCTGGCCAAGGGAGAGTCGCTGATCGACACGATCCGCACGTTAAATGCGATGCAGCCGGACGCGCTGGTAATCCGCCACCGCGGGAGCGGCGTGCCGGCGTTGTGCGCGGCACAGGTGCGGGACTGCGCGGTGATCAACGCAGGAGACGGGCAGCACGAACACCCCACGCAGGCCCTTCTAGATGCGTTCACAGTCGCCCAGGCGAAGGGGCGCGTGCGGGGACTTACGGTCGCCTTCCTGGGAGATATCGCACATTCGCGGGTGGCTCGTTCCGGGATCGCGCTCTTCCGAAAACTGGGCGCCAAGGTCTTGGTCGCTGGCCCCAGGTCTCTGCTGCCGGTTGCGGTCGAAGCGCTCGGTGCTGCCGCCATGCCTAGCATAGCCGAGGCAGTTGCGCTGGCGGACGTGCTCGTGGTCCTCCGGGTTCAACTTGAGCGGTTGCAAGGGGCCGGCGTGCCGACCTTGCGCGAATACGCGCGGCACTTCGGACTAAACGCTGTCACCATGAAGCAGGCCAAGCCCGACGTGGTGATCATGCATCCGGGACCTATCAACCGCGGGGTGGAGATCGATCCGGAGTTGGCCGACGGCAGGTATTCGCTGATCCTGGATCAGGTGGAGAACGGTATTGCGGTGCGGATGGCATGTCTGTATCTCTACTGTCATGAACGACTGCTTCATCATTAACGGACGGGTGATCGATCCCGCGCGCAAGGTTGACGGACGACACAATCTCATTGTGCGAGGCGGCCGTGTTGCCGAGTGGACGCAGGCGCGCAGAGGGCCGACCGGCGTGCCGGTCATCGATGCGCGCGATGCCGTCGTGACGCCGGGATGGATCGATCTGCATACTCATCTGCGCGAGCCGGGCGAGGAGTATAAGGAGGATGTTGCCAGCGGTGTAGCGGCTGCGGTAGCGGGCGGATTTGCCTCAATCGTCTGCATGGCAAATACGAAACCGGTTGCGGACAATGCTTCGGTCATCGAGCACATTCGCCAGCAAGCACGCGTTGCAGGGCTCGCACGGGTATATCCTATCGGTGCGATCACGCGGGGTCTTAAGGGTGAAGAGCTGGCCGATATCGGGGACATGGCCGCCGCGGGAGTGGTTGCGCTATCCGACGACGGGAAGACGGTGGCCAATACGAGGCTAATGAGAAAAGGGATGGAGTATGCCGCCACATTCGGCCTGCCGATCGTAGACCACTGCGAGGATCCCTTCCTCTGCGCGGGCACAGCAATGCACGAGGGGGCGCAATCGACCAGGTTAGGTCTTGCGGGGAGCCCTGCCGAGGCGGAGGAGGTGATCGTACAGAGGGACATAGCGCTCGCGCGTTTGACAGGTGCCAGGTTGCACGTGGCACACGTGAGCGCTGTGCAAGGTGTGGATGCGGTGCGCGCAGGTCAGGAGGAGGGGATAGCGGTTACCGCCGAGGTGACACCGCACCATCTTCTCTTAACCGATGAGGTGTTGGCCGGATACGATACCCGTTGCAAGGTAAACCCGCCCCTGCGCACGGCTGCAGACCGGGCGGCGCTGCGGCGCGGGCTGCGGGAAGGCGTCTTCGCGGCTATTGCCACCGACCATGCCCCCCACACCAGCATCGAAAAGGATGTGCCGTTCGACGAGGCGGCCTGCGGAATGATCGGCCTGGAATCGGCGCTGCCGGTCTGCATGCGGTTGGTGACCGAACGGGTGATCTCGCTCTGCAGACTTGTCGAGTTGTTCACCATTGGGCCGGCCCGCACGCTCGGTCTTCCGCGCGGACGGCTGGCGGTGGGCGACGATGCCGATGTGACGATCTTAGATCCGCGGGCCGCTGTTGTGATTCGCTCATCCGCATTTCGGTCGAAGAGCCGAAATTGCCCTTTCGACGGCTGGCGCTGCCGAGGCAAGGTGCTCTACACACTAGTGGGTGGACGAATCGTCTACCGCGCAGGACCGGGAGGGAGGCGCCAGTGAAACCGGCCTGGCTTATCTTGCGGGATGGGACGACCTTCGAGGGGCATTCGTTCGGAGCCGCCGGCGAGGTTGCGGGCGAGGTGGTTTTCAATACGAGCATGACAGGCTATCAAGAGGTGCTCACCGATCCCTCGTATGCAGGTCAGATCGTCGCGATGACCTCTGTGCACATAGGAAATGTCGGTGTCAATCCGGAGGATGTCGAATCGGTACGGCCATATCTGCGGGGGTTTGTAGTGCGAGACTATTGCGCGCACCCCAGCAACTGGCGCGCAACATTGCCGCTCCATCACTATCTTATTCAACATGACATCGTGGCGGTCACCGGTATCGACACCAGGGCGCTTACACGGCACCTGCGCGAGGATGGGACGATGCCCGGTATCGTGACCACCCGCGCACAGGACCTGACAGGGTTGGTCGCGCGTGCGCGCGTGGTGCCGGCAATGGATGGCCAAGACCTGGTGGAGACAGTGACATGCCGGAAGCCGTATGAGTGGGAAGAGACGACACATCCGCTGATGACAGATGCGCAGCCGGATAGGGAAATCGGACAAGGCCTTCACATTGTCGTATACGATTTTGGGGTGAAGCTGAACATCCTTAGGTCGCTTGTGGCATGCGGCGCTAAAGTGACCGTTGTCCCGGCGGCAACACCGGCAGCAGACGCACTGGCAAGGAGGCCCGACGGGGTCCTCCTATCAAACGGCCCAGGGGATCCGGCAGCGGTCACCGGGGGAATTGCGTCAGTGCGCGGGCTGATCGGGCGCGTTCCGCTCTTCGGGATCTGCCTTGGCCACCAGATCCTGGGGTTGGCGCTCGGCGGAAGGACGTTCAAATTAAAGTTCGGTCATCGCGGCGCCAACCAGCCGGTGAAGGATATGCGCACGGGGAGGGTGGCAATCACGGCGCAGAATCACGGGTTCGCCGTCGATCCAGACTCGCTCCCCTCTAATGTCGCCATCACCCATTATCATCTAAACGATCAGACGGTTGAGGGACTGGTCTCCACCAGCGATCCGGTCTTTTCGTGCCAGTATCATCCTGAGGCGAGCCCTGGACCGCATGACACCCATAACCTGTTCGGGGAGTTTTTGACGTTATGCCGAAGCGGACAGACATCGAGTCGATCCTGATCGTCGGCTCCGGACCGATCGTTATCGGCCAGGCCTGCGAGTTCGACTATTCGGGCACCCAGGCCTGCAAGGCCCTCGCCGCGGAGGGCTACCGGGTCGTGCTGGTCAACTCCAATCCGGCGACGATCATGACCGATCCCGAATGCGCCGACAGGACATACATCGAGCCGCTCACCGTGGAGACGCTGGCAGCCGTATGCGAACGGGAGCGTCCCGATGCGCTGCTCCCGACGATGGGGGGACAGACGGCGCTCAATTTGACAATGGCCTTGGGTGAGGGGGGGTGGCTAAAAAAATACGATATAGAGCTTATAGGCGCTGACTTGCGCGCGATCCGGACGGCGGAGGACCGCTCCTGTTTCAAAGCGGCTATGCATGCGCTTGGTCTCTCCGTTCCGAAAAGCGGCTTGGCCCACACGCCCGACGAGGCGGCCCAGGTGTTAAGCGAGGTAGGGCTGCCCGCCATAATCAGGCCGGCATTTACGCTGGGAGGACATGGGGGGAGCATAGCCGCGACGCGCGAGGAGTACGACCGGTGCGCGGCATGGGGACTGGCCCAGAGCCCGGTTCATCAGATCCTGATCGAGTCATCGATCGTAGGCTGGAAGGAATTCGAACTGGAGGTGATGCGCGACCGCGCGGATAATGTCGTGATCGTCTGTTCCATAGAAAACATGGATCCGATGGGGGTGCACACCGGAGACAGCATCACGGTCGCTCCAGCACAGACGCTGACCGACAAGGAGTATCAGCGGATGAGAGATGCCGCCAAGGCCATCATCCGGGCAGTAGGGGTCGACACTGGCGGGGCCAACATACAGTTTGCAGTGAACCCGGTCAGCGGCGCGATGATGGTGATCGAGATGAACCCGCGTGTCTCCCGCTCCTCTGCATTGGCCTCCAAGGCCACCGGCTATCCGATCGCCAAGATCGCGGCCAAACTGGCTGTCGGCTATACGCTCGACGAGCTGCCGAACGATATTACACAGGGGACAAGTGCCGCATTCGAGCCGACGATCGATTATATTGTGACGAAGATCCCGCGCTTTGCCTTCGAGAAGTTTCCGCATGCAGATCCCTTGCTTACAACCCAGATGAAATCGGTTGGCGAGGTGATGGCGATTGGTCGAACCTTTCCGGAGTCGCTCGAGAAGGCGGTTCGCTCGCTGGAGATCGGCCGGGAAGGGTTTGCTCCCCGGCCGGAGGCCACGGCTGCTGCGGTCCGCGACGGATGCCGCGTCCCTACGCCGGAACGTCTCTGGTGGGTGGCAGAGGCCTTGCGGCGCGGCCAGGCGATCGAGCGTGTGCATCAGTGGACCGCGATCGACCGGTGGTTTCTGCGCCAGATCAAGTCCTGCGTGACTAAGCATGGGCCCGCTGACGGTCCCGTCACCTACCGGATGGTCGATACATGTGCCGCAGAATTTGCGGCGCGCACGCCGTATCTATATTCGACCGAGGATCGGTCGGATGGGGAAGAGGCCCCGCCGACCGACCGTCCCAAGGTCGTTATCTTAGGCTCAGGCCCCAACCGGATCGGCCAGGGGATAGAGTTCGATTACTGCTGCGTACAGGCGGTCTTCGCGCTGAGGGAAGAGGGGTACGAAACGATCATGGTCAATTGCAATCCGGAGACCGTCAGCACAGACTATGATACTGCAGATCGACTCTATTTCGAACCGCTGACACTGCGCGATGTGATGCGGATTGTCGAGCACGAATGGCCTACCAGCGTGATGATCCAGTTCGGCGGGCAGACACCGCTCAAGCTGGCCGGACAGCTGGCAGCGGCCGGCGTGCCTATCTGCGGCACTGCGCCGGATGCTATCGACCGCGCGGAGGATCGGGGCCGATTTCGCGAGCTGATCGAGCAGCTTGGCCTGCGCCAGCCCCATTCAGGGATCGCGCGTGCGCCCAGTGAGGCAGGCGCGATCGCAGCTAGGCTCGGCGATCCGGTCATGGTGCGCCCGTCGTACGTCCTTGGCGGACGGGCGATGGAGATAATCTACGACCAGGCCGGATTGGAACGGTACATGCGCGAGGCCCTCACCGCATCGCCGGATCGACCGGTCCTGATCGATCGCTTTCTGGCCGGCGCCATCGAGGTGGATGTCGATGCGCTCGCGGATGGTGAAACGGTCGCCGTAGTCGGTATCATGGAGCACGTAGAGGAGGCGGGGATCCATTCGGGGGACAGCTCCTGTTGCCTCCCTCCCTATTCGCTCCCTGCCTCGATTGTGGCCGACATCGAGCGTCAGACGGTGGCCTTGGCGAATGCCCTAGGCGTGGTCGGCCTGATCAATATACAATTCGCAATCCAGAACGGTGCCGTCTACGTGTTGGAGGTCAACCCGAGGGCCTCGCGCACCGTCCCGTTCGTTGCAAAGGCTACCGGCATTCCAGTAGCGCGCCTGGCCGCGAAGATAATGATGGGACGGAAATTGACCGAGCTGCTCCCGGCAATACCGGCTGGGCGGGGGATGGGACAGGGGAGGAGGCCGCGCGGGAAGGGGATCTATGCCGTGAAGACGCCGGTATTCCCGTTCACTAAATTTACCGGTGTCGACACGATCCTGGGCCCGGAGATGAAATCGACCGGCGAGGTTATGGGGATCGCCGATTCGTTCGGAGCCGCCTTTGCCAAGGCCCAGGAGGCGGCAGGGAACAGGCTGCCGCGCGAAGGCCGGGTATTTGTGAGCGTTCGCGACGACGACAAGGCGGGGATCGTTCCGATGGCCCGCGCCTTGGTCGAGTTAGGTTTTGCCCTAGGGGCCACGATCGGTACACATCGGTATCTAGAGGATAACGGCGTGCCGGCGACCCTGGTGCGTAAAGTGGCGGAGGGCTCGCCGCATGTCGTTGACGGGCTTAAGGAGGGGCAATATGCCCTGGTGATCAACACTACCGCACCGATTCCGGCTATTATCGCAGATTCCTATTCGATCCGGCGGACTACAGTAGAATTAAACATCCCCTATTTTACCACACTGGCTGCTGCGCGGGCGGCAGTGCATGCGATGGCGGTGCGCCGCCGCGGTGCGCTCAAGGTAACATCCATCCAGGAATGGCATGGCGAGAAACGCGTTGCTAGAACCGAATCGTCTGCTCCACGATCGCATTCTCTGCGACCGCAACGGTGATCCATTTTTTCAGCAGTTGTTCAGCCAAGGGATCGTGATAACCGGCCTCCAGATAGTAGTGGCCGGGATCTATCGTAAATTCCTGCCAGGTCTCGCCTGTAGTCCCGGTGAAGAGCGGCCGGTCAGTGCCGTAGGCAAAGAGCCGAAACTCGCACGCGAGCACCTTGTTGTTAGCGCCCCGGCAGGCCAGTTTGATCTTGCCGGCAGTGAACGTCACCTCCCGGTCCGTATCAATGTTGCCGGCAACCGGGATGTCCCGCAGCCAGACAGTAGGTTTAGGATCGGTCGTCGCCGTTCCATCTTCCGCTCGCACATCGTAAAGGCCCGGTGTCAGTCTAAATGTTGAGCCGCCCGGGTCAGCCCGTACGGAACCGAGCTGTTCCTCCGTGCCGGCCCGAAATACCGTTAGGACCGCCGGCACCTGCAAGCCCCGCGCATTCTTGGCCGTCACCTTGAGCCCGCCCAGCTGGAAATTGGCCTCCTGGGCGATCGTCTTTCCCTCCTCGATGCCGATGCCGGTCCAAAGGATCGAGGGGGCCGGCGTCACATTCGCGCCGACATTGAGTGCCAGGATGTCGTACGTCCCCGGCGCCAGGGCCACTGTGACCGGTCCTGCGTCGGCCACGATGGTAGTCACCGGGTCGGTCGCCCCCGGCTTTCTGATCTGAAATTCGGTCTTTGCCGATACACCCTTACCGTCCTTTCCGATATCCTTCCCGGAGAGGGTGGCCGCACCGCGCGTGAAGCCGACCAGCTGCTGAACTGTTGCCTGAGGATCTATCGTCACGTCGGTTATTGTGACGGGGCCCAACCCCTTCATCAGCGGATCGATCGGCTGCACGGTACAGTTGTACGAACCGGCGGGGACAACGATCGGACCGCCATCGGCGGGTACCTCACCGGAAAGGAGAACGGTGGCAGGAGCTGCCGGTGCGGTGATCTGATAGCCGGCCGCCACGAATTCATCCGGGCCGGCCTGAGCACGCAGCACCAGTGTTCCGGTGGCGAACTTGAACGTTTGTTCCTTGACCTCCCCGCTCTTTATCTCAAGATCGGTCACCCGACTCGTAAGTGGAACGCCGCCAGCCGACAACCCGCTTACCGCCACCTCGTATTTGCCGGGCGATAGGGCGATCCGCTTCGCCTCCGGTCCCGCCTCAAAGGTCCCGAGTGGCGTGGGGCCTCCGACCTTGCGCAACTCGTAACTGGCCTTTGCTGGCCGACTGTCGGGGTCGACGGTAAGCAGCTGCAACTGTCCCAGGTCGAACTGCACGATCTGTTCGGCACGCGTGGTGGTCTGTACCTCGACCCCCTTTAAGGTCTTGGCAGGTTTAGGTGTCTCAATCGTGTTCAGGTATTCGATGAGGATATCGTAACTGCCTGGGGGGAGTTGAAAAAATTTGATCCCGGCGGTCATCCCCTTCTGCACTACCTGCTCAGTGCCTGCCTTGAGCACCGTGACCTGGGTCGGCAGAGGCGTGGCGCCGGTGAGCACCTTCAGCCGGAGATTGTACGGGAGGTTAGCGTTAGCTGCTTGGTCGATTGCGGTGCGCAGTTCCGTGCCGTTGCGAGCCAGGAAAAACTGACCGTCTCCCTTGGACGCCACGCAGCGCAGCTGCTCTTGTGCCTTGGGGTCGAGGTCGAACCCTACCACATGGATCACAACCTTGGCCGGTCCGGCATGGATCCGCTCGGCCACCGTGCAGGGGTCGGCGTTGCAGGTGTCTCCCCCGTCGGCGATCAGGAGGATCACCTGGTCGCTCTCCGGAAGCTGGGGAAAGTCGGCTGCTGCCGCCTCGAGCGCCTTTGCCAACGGTGAGGTCCCCTGCGGGGAGACATCTTCGATCTGTCGGCTGAAGCGCTCGGCCTCGATCGGTCCTGGCGGAATTAGGAGGATCGTGTCGTCGCAACGGTTCGCGTCGGCGGGGGATTGGCTGCCGAACAGACGAAGACCTAGGTGTCGTTTCGATTCGGGCGGCGATGGCTGAGT
>JACPFG010000115.1:8198-10377 GCA_016183125.1 Deltaproteobacteria bacterium | reverse complement strand
ACTGTCCGAGTCAACCCCATCTTCGTCTCCGCCTCCATCTGGCCGCTCATGCTCCCGGAGGCATCGAGCACTATGTGGAGCTGGGTCAGCGCCTTCACCGGCTGCGGCGTGAAGGGGACCGATGGGGGTGGAGCGATCGGCGGTGGCGTGGTGTCGGCGGTCGGTGTCTCTCCGCCGGGCGGGGGCGGTGTGGTGGCTGCCGTAGGCTGAGGCGATGGTGCCGTTATCTCCGGCAGAGGCGACTTGACCTGCGGGATCTGCACGGGGGGCGAGGTGATCTTCTCCTTTTTCACTACCTTGGTCGGCTGGAGCGGGGCCTCACCCTTGCAAGCAGTCAGCCCTCCTATAAGGAGCGCTGCGAGAACGACCGACCCCTCCCTTATCCATCTCCCCGGCTGCATCGGCGACCTTTTTACCATGCGGAACGGCATGATCGCCACTTTTTTTTCACGTAATGAGTCAAATAGTCTTGTCAACCATCGGAAATCTCATTATAATTCGCCCATGGTTCAGCCGGTTCTCCTTGGCACGGTGCTCGTAGTGGTCACATCTATCGTTTCACTCACCGTACTTATCTACAGGTGGCCCGTTATACGAGCTTGGTGCCGCCGACGGCTGAGGCAGCGATTCCCCTACGATTTGCGACGCATCATGGAGGAGGAGGTGGCCAGACTTCACGCCATTCCCGACAGACGCCAACGCTACCCGCTGATCCTGGAGACGGTTGCCCGCTTTGCCCGGGCGACATCATGTTCGCTCCTGGTGCGAAATGGCGAGGGGGGCCGCTTTGTCCTCAAGGAATCTTACGGGGCGAAACCGATCTCTTTCCAAGTAGGAGACCTGACGGAGTTCATAACGTGGCTTAGCAAGCGGGGCCGGACCGTGACGCGCCGTGAGTTGGTGGAGCGGGCGGAGTGTGCGGAGGCGAAGGCCTGCGGGCTTCACTATTGTATCCAGTTTCTGGCGGAGGCCTGTGTCCCATGTTTTTTAGGCGGAGAGCTGCTCGCTGTGATCAACGTCGGTCCTCCGGCTCGGGGCAGCGGTTTTGCCGCCGAGCTTCTCGATCTTCTCGATCTCCTCTCCGGGCAATTTGCGCTGGCCATTCACAACGCGGCCCTTTACGAAGACATGCTGCGCCGCAACTTGCAGCTCGAAGAGCTTGGAAGGCTCAAGTCGCGCTTGCTGGCCAATATCTCCCATGAACTGCGTACGCCGCTTACCAGCATAATCGGATGGTCGGATCTGCTGCTAGAGGGGGGCGATGGTGCTCTGAGTGGGGACCAGCACCGGCATTGCGGGATGATCCGGGACGCGGGACGGCGGCTGCTTGAGACGGTCTCGACTATGGTCGACCTCTCCAAGCTGGAGGCCAATCATCTCTCGCTCGATGTCCGGAGGATCAATCTGAAACGACTGTTTGCAGAGGTCGCCGAGGGGCTGCAGCTCGGATCGAAGACGCGGCTCGAACTTAAGATAGGCGAAGAGGGGCCGTCCGTGTACGGCGACGTAGAATGGCTGCGTCGTGTGGTGTTTCATCTGTTGACGAATGCGGTAAAATATACGGCTGAAGGCGAGATCTGGGTAGATCTGGAGCGTGCCGGCGAGATGGTGAAGGTGGGAGTGCACGATACCGGGATTGGAATCGAACCAGATAAGCAACGCGCGATCTTTTTCCCCTTTGTCCAGGCCAATGCCGGTGCAGATCGGCCTTACGAGGGGAATGGATTGGGACTGGTCATCTCCCGGAAGGTCGTTGAGCTGCACGGTGGGCGGATGTGGTTGACGAGTCACCCCGGACGAGGCAGCCATTTTTATTTTACCTTGCCGCTCAAGCCTACCACCATCCGTTCGGCCGAACTAAGAGGGAACGGAACAACGTCTCGGCAGGTCCCCGCCTTGGCGCGCGCGGCCGTGCCGGTTTCACGCGGCGCCGAGCTATGGCGACCGGCGCTGGAGGGCGCTTAATTTATAACTAGACGCAGTATCCCCCTTCAAGCATCCCTCATCTATGCCAGGGGGTTGAGGACCTTGAGGAAGTCGAATTTCTTGAAATCGGCATCGGCCGTGGCGAGTTCATCAATCGCATGTTCTTTCAGGAGAGCGGCATAGTGACAGTCATGAACAAAGTTGCCCTTCGCCGAGGGGAGGAGTGCCACGGTTTCTCGCAGTACATCCGCAT